>NZ_JCALDW010000010.1:0-175434 GCF_059813065.1 Mycobacterium sp. NGS24 | reverse complement strand
TCCCCACGCGTCGCCAAGCCCCACGCTCGCCCAGCCGCGCTTTTCGCCGAGCGTCACGCCAGAGTGGCGATGGCAGGTGAGCGTCGCGCTGGCGTGACGCTCGACGCGCCGAGGCGCCGCGGTCGCGCTGGCGTGACGCTCGACGCGGCGAGGACCCGCCGTCGCGCTGGCGTGACGCTCGACGCACCGAGGACCCGCCGTCACGCTGGCGTGACGCTCGACGCACCGCGGACCCGCCGTCGCACTGGCGTGACGCTCGACGCACCAATACCCCGCTCGCCCAGCGTGACGCCCGACGCACCGGGCCGCAGGCTAGGCTGCCGCCTGTGATCACCCGGATGTCCGAGCTGTTCCTGCGCACCCTGCGCGACGACCCCGCCGACGCCGAAGTGCCCAGCCATAAGCTGCTGATCCGCGCCGGCTACGTGCGGCCCATCGCGCCCGGGCTGTACAGCTGGCTCCCACTGGGCCTGCGGGTGCTGCGCAACGTCGAACGCGTCGTGCGCGAGGAGATGAACGCCATCGGTGGACAGGAGATCCTGTTCCCCGCGCTGCTGCCGCGCGCGCCCTACGAGACCACCAACCGCTGGACCGAGTACGGCGACAGCGTCTTCCGGCTCAAAGACCGCCGCGACAACGACTATCTGCTGGGGCCGACGCACGAGGAACTGTTCACCCTCACCGTGAAAGGGGAGTACTCCTCCTATAAGGACTTCCCGCTGACGCTGTATCAAATTCAGACGAAGTTCCGCGACGAGGCGCGACCCCGCGCCGGGATCCTGCGTGGCCGCGAATTCGTGATGAAGGACTCCTATTCCTTCGATGTCGACGCGGCCGGGCTCAAGACCTCCTATCACGCCCATCGCGAGGCCTACCAGCGCATGTTCGCGCGCCTGCAGGTGCGATACGTGATCGTGTCGGCGGTTTCCGGCGCGATGGGGGGCAGTGCCTCCGAAGAGTTTCTGGCCGAGAGCCCGATCGGTGAGGACACCTTCGTGCGTTGCCTGGAATCGGGCTACGCGGCCAACGTGGAAGCCGTCGTCACCGCGCGCCCCGAATCGAAACCCACCAGCGACCTGCCTCCCGCGCAGGTCTACGACACCGGCGACACCCCGACCATCGCCACCCTGGTCGACTGGGCGAACGCCGCCCTGGACCGCCCCGTCACCGCCGCCGACACCCTCAAGAACGTCCTGATCAAGGTTCGCCAGCCCGGTGGCGACTGGGAGTTGCTGGCCGTGGGCGTGCCCGGGGATCGCGAAGTGGACGACAAGCGGCTGGCCGCAGTCCTGGACCCCGCCGAGTACGCGTTGCTCGGCGACGCCGACTTCGCCCGGCACCCCTTCCTGGTGAAGGGGTATATCGGGCCGAAAGCCTTGCAGGACAATGGTGTTCGATATCTGGTGGACCCGCGGGTGGTGGACGGCACCAGCTGGATCACCGGGGCCGACGAGCCCGGACGCCACGTGGTCGGCCTGGTGGCCGGCCGCGACTTCACCGCCGACGGCACCATCGAGGCCGCGGAGGTACGCGAAGGCGATCCCTCCCCGGACGGGGCGGGCCCGCTGGTGATGGCGCGCGGCATCGAGATCGGGCACATCTTCCAGCTGGGCCGCAAATACACCGACGCGTTCACCGCCGACGTGCTCGGCGAGGACGGCAAGCCGGTGCGGCTGACCATGGGTTCCTACGGCGTCGGGGTGTCTCGCCTGGTCGCCGTCGTCGCCGAACAACACCACGACGAGTTCGGGCTGCGCTGGCCGGCGTCGATAGCGCCGTTCGGCGTGCACCTGGTGATCGCCAACAAGGACCCCGAGGCCCGGCTGGGAGCCACCAAACTGGCCGCCGATCTGGACAAGGTGGGCGTCGAGGTGCTGCTCGACGATCGCCAGGCCTCGCCCGGGGTGAAATTCAAGGACGCCGAATTGCTCGGCGTGCCCTGGATCGTCGTGGTGGGCCGGGGCTGGGCCGACGGGCGGGTGGAACTGCGTGATCGGTTCACCGGAGAGAAATCGGAGTTGGCCGTCGGCGACAGCCTCGCCACCGACCTGGTAGCTGCCATCACACGTCATTGACTCTGCGCTGCGGGCGCCGATCACCCGCACGACTGCGCCGTGGCCGCAGTGTGAGTTACTCGTTTCCGCCTGGGAACGACGTGGTGATCGGCCAGCCGCCCAGCACCTTGTTCCAGCGGGCGGCCATCACCGCACTCTGGGTCAGGGCGGTGGCGGCGAACGCGCGGTCCTCCGCGGTATCGGCGTGCTCGACGACCGCGCGCCAGGCCGTCGCACCGTCGTTCTCCATCCGCGCCGCCAGCCGGGCCGCTTCGGACGGGCTGCCCACCGGGGACGGCAGCTGATAGCCGGCCGCGGCCACCGGTGCGGTGGCCTTGCGCGCGGTCAGCATCGCGATCACGTCGTCGCGGCGTTGCCGGTGCTGATTGAGCGCCTCCACCACCAGGTCGTTGACGCTGGGCGGTGACATCGCGGACACGATGCCGTACCCGTAGATCGTGGCGTGCTCGACGGCCAGAGCTTCGCCGAACGCGGTGATATCGGCATCTTTGCCGGCCGGGGCACGTTTCGGGCCGGTCATATCGACGGTCCTCCAGGGACCAGCGCGACGGTGGCCGACGCGGTGCAGGATGCGGCTATCGAGGCGAGCAGCCCCGACCGGTAGCCCGAGGACGTCGCCAGCAACCGGCTGGCGTCCTCGGCCGACTTGCGCAACGAGTCGATCACGTCGGACACCGGCGGCGGTGGTGGCGGCTCCTGCTCGGTCGGGCTGGCGCTTGCGCTGCTGCTGCTCGTCTCACTGGTCGACGAGACCAGCTTGCCCGCGGCGCGGGCGATCTCGGTGGACAGCGCCCGGGCGTGCGCGGCGCGCTGGGTGGCGACCACGGTCAGCGCGGCCGCGATCTGCGGGGGGCTGCCGACGGCTCCGGCCGCCGCGGCCGCCAGCGCACTGTCGCGGCGGGCCTGGTCTAACGGAGCCAGCAACTCCTCGACGGCGGGGGGCTTGGGCGCCGGCTCGCTGCAGGCGGTCGATACCACCCCTAGAGCGGCAAGAGCGGCCCCACCGGCGAGTACGCCCCGCCTGCTGATGACGGGTACTGCTCTGGGCACGTCCCTCATCCTGCCATCACAGGACACCGCAGCGACGCCAGGCACGTTGCCGTCATACCCGGACGACGCGATCAGGGCGTCATTGCCGGTTCCTGGCGTATCGTGGATAGCTGGCTTGGACAACTCAAGATGAGGAGCTCGCCGTGACCACCGAGCTACCTTCGCAGACGCAGGTGATCGAGCTACTCAGTGACGAGTTCGCGCGCGCCGGCTACGAGATCGATGACGTGCTCATCGACAGCCGCACCCGCCCGCCGCGAATCACCGTGGTCGCCGACGGCGACACCGCCCTGGATCTGGACACGATCGAACAGCTGTCCCGCGTGGCGTCGACGCTGCTGGACGGCGCCGACGGTGGTCAGGGCGCGCCCTACGTCCTGGAGGTCAGTTCTCCGGGGGTGGACCGTCCGTTGACCAGCGACAAGCATTTCCGGCGCGCACGCGGACGCAAAGTGGAGCTGGCGCTGGCCGACGGCTCGCAGTTGACCGGCCGCGTGGGCCAGACCAGCGGCGACACGGTCGCGCTGGTGGTCCGAACCGGCCGCGACCTGGCCGTGCGCGAGATCCCGCTCAGCGAGATCACCAAAGCTGTTGTGCAGGTTGAGTTTTCGCCGCCGGCACCGGCAGAGTTGGAGTTGGCCCACGGGACGGAGGCCGGAGCATGAACATCGATATGGCCGCGCTGCACGCGATCGAGGTGGACCGGGGCATCTCGGTCAACGAACTGCTCGACACGATCAAGTCCGCGCTGCTCACCGCCTACCGGCACACCCAGGGGCACCAGAATGACGCCCACATCGAGATCGACCGCAAGACCGGTGTGGTCAAGGTGATGGCCCACGAGACCGACGACGAGGGCAACCTGATCGGCGAGTGGGACGACACCCCGGAGGGTTTCGGGCGCATCGCCGCCACCACGGCGCGTCAAGTGATGCTGCAGCGTTTCCGCGACGCCGAGAACGAGCGCACGTTCGGTGAGTTCTCCACCCGCGAAGGCGAGATCGTCGCCGGGGTGATTCAGCGCGACAGCCGGGCCAACGCCCGCGGGCTGATCGTGGTGCGCATGGGCACCGAAACCAAAGCCTCCGAGGGCGTGATCCCCGCCGCCGAACAGGTGCCCGGCGAGACCTACGAACACGGCAACCGGGTGCGCTGTTACGTCGTCGGGGTCAGTCGCGGTGCCCGCGAACCGGTGATCACCCTGTCGCGCACCCATCCCAACCTGGTGCGCAAACTCTTCTCGCTGGAAGTGCCCGAGATCGCCGACGGGTCGGTGGAGATCGTGGCGGTAGCCCGGGAGGCCGGCCACCGCTCCAAGATCGCGGTCAAGTCCAACGTGGCGGGGCTGAACGCCAAGGGCGCGTGCATCGGCCCGATGGGCCAGCGGGTCCGCAACGTGATGAGCGAGCTGTCCGGGGAGAAGATCGACATCATCGACTACGACGAGGACCCGGCCCGGTTCGTGGCCAACGCGCTGTCGCCGGCGAAGGTGGTCTCCGTTTCGGTGATCGACGCGACCGCCCGCGCAGCCCGCGTGGTGGTGCCCGACTTCCAGTTGTCGTTGGCCATCGGCAAGGAGGGCCAGAACGCACGGCTGGCGGCCAGGCTCACCGGTTGGCGCATCGACATCCGGGGCGACGCGCCGGCCCAGCCCGGCAACCAACCCGAGCAGGGCGCCGCCCACGGAGTGCCGCAGGACCATTAGCCCGCCGCAGTACACCGGGCCCGCCGGGTGGTTCAGGGCACCGGTCCGGTGACGCTAAACTAAACCGTGATCCAGCGCGAGCCTTCGGTCTCGGCGCACGGAAGCCCGGATAACCCCAGCGGACCGGTGCGGACATGTGTCGGGTGCCGGAAGCGAGAGTTGGCCGGCGAACTGCTTCGAGTGGTGGCTCGGTCGGATGGGAACGGCGGCTACGCCGTGATCGTTGATCCGGCCGGACGCCTGCCGGGGCGGGGTGCGTGGCTGCATCCCGTTCCGCAGTGCCTACACCAAGCGATTCGGCGGCGGGCTTTCACCAGAGCGTTGCGCATCACCGGTTCGCCGGAAACATCCGCGGTGGTCGAGCACGTGAGTCCACCCGTAACAGAACAGGTAGCGAAGAACATGAGCACACCGTGAAGTCCCGATGACCATGTGTCATAGCTAATACCCGAGGCGCGGCCCAGCACTGTCGCCTCTTAGACAGGAGATGTAGTGGCAGGTAAGGCCCGCGTACACGAGTTAGCCAAGGAACTCGGTGTCACCAGCAAGGAAGTCCTCGCCCGACTGAACGAACAGGGCGAATTCGTCAAATCCGCATCCTCGACCGTGGAAGCGCCGGTAGCCCGGCGGTTGCGCGAGTCCTTCGGCGGCAGCAAACCCGCCGGCCAGAAGGCCCCGGCAAGCTCGCCCAGCGCCCCCGAGAAGGTGGCAGCCAAGGCGCCCGATGCGGCCCTTGATCAAGCACTCGACAAGGCGGTCGGCAACGGTGCCGCGGTCCCCGCGCCTGCCAAACCCGCAGCGCCTGGGCGCCCGGCGCCACCCGCAGCTCCGCCCACCCCGGCCGCACCGGCCGCCAGCACGCCCACTCCTGCTGCGCCGGCACGGCCGACGCCCGGGCCTCCGGCACCCACACCCGCCCCGGGCCAGCCCGGCCCGCAGGCACCCCAGCCGGGTGCAACGCCCGGACCGCGTCCGGGCCCGGCGCCCAAGCCCGGGGTCCGCACCCCGCGCGTCGGCAACAACCCGTTCTCGTCGGCGCAGCCCGTCGACCGGCCCATCCCGCGGCCGCACCCGCAGGCTCCGCGGCCCGGCGCACCCCGGCCGGGTGCACCACGCCCCGGCGGCGCTTCGCCGAGCAGCATGCCGCCGCGTCCCGGCGGTGCCGCGGGCGGTCCCCGTCCGCCGCGCACCGGCGCGCCCCGGCCCGGCGGTGCCCGGCCCGGCGGTGCCGGTGGCGGACGCGAAGGCGGCGGCGGTAACTACCGCGGCGGTGGCGGCGTCGGTGCCGCACCCGGCGGCGGCGGTCCCGGCGGTTTCCGCGGCCGGCCCGGCGGTGGCGGTCCCGGTGGCGGCGGTGGCCGGCCCGGCCAGCGCGGCGGTGCTGCAGGTGCGTTCGGCCGGCCCGGCGGCGCGCCGCGGCGGGGACGCAAGTCCAAACGGGCCAAACGCGCCGAGTACGAGAACATGCAGGCGCCGGTCGTCGGCGGCGTGCGGTTGCCGCACGGCAACGGCGAGACCATCCGGCTGGCCCGCGGGGCGTCGCTGAGCGACTTCGCCGACAAGATCAACGCCAACCCGGCCGCGCTGGTGCAGGCGCTGTTCAACCTCGGCGAGATGGTGACGGCCACCCAGTCGGTGGGCGACGAGACCCTCGAGCTGCTGGGCAGCGAGATGAACTACGTGGTCCAGGTGGTCAGCCCCGAGGACGAGGACCGTGAGCTGCTGGAGTCCTTCGACCTGACCTACGGCGAGGACCAAGGCGACGAGGACGACCTGCAGACCCGGCCGCCGGTGGTGACCGTCATGGGTCACGTCGACCACGGTAAGACCCGACTGCTGGACACCATCCGTAACGCCAGCGTCCGCGAGGGCGAGGCCGGTGGCATCACCCAGCACATCGGTGCCTACCAGGTTGCCGTCGAATTCGAGGGCAGCGAGCGGCTGATCACCTTCATCGACACCCCGGGTCACGAGGCGTTCACCGCCATGCGTGCCCGCGGCGCCAAGGCCACCGACATCGCCATCCTGGTGGTCGCGGCCGACGACGGTGTGATGCCGCAGACCGTGGAGGCGATCAACCACGCCCAGGCCGCCGACGTGCCGATCGTGGTGGCGGTCAACAAGATCGACAAGGAGGGCGCCGATCCGACCAGGATCCGGTCGCAGCTCACTGAGTACGGTCTGGTGGCAGAAGACTTCGGTGGCGACACCATGTTCGTCGACATCTCCGCCAAGCAGGGCACCAACATCGCGGCACTCGAAGAGGCGGTGCTGCTGACCGCCGATGCCGCGTTGGACCTGCGGGCCAACCCCGACATGGAAGCCCAGGGTGTGGCCATCGAGGCGCACCTGGACCGCGGTCGCGGTCCGGTGGCCACCGTGCTGATTCAGCGCGGCACCCTGCGGGTCGGCGACTCGATCGTCGCCGGCGACGCCTACGGCCGCGTCCGACGCATGGTCGACGAACACGGCGAGGATGTGCACGAGGCGTTGCCGTCGCGTCCGGTGCAGGTGATCGGTTTCACGTCGGTGCCCGGCGCCGGCGACAACCTGTTGGTGGTCGACGAGGACCGCATCGCCCGCCAGATCGCCGACCGGCGCAGCGCTCGCAAGCGCAACGCGCTGGCAGCGCGCAGTCGCAAGCGGATCAGCCTGGAGGACCTGGATTCGGCGCTGAAGGAAACCAGCCAGCTGAACCTGATCCTCAAGGGCGACAACGCCGGTACCGTCGAGGCGCTGGAAGAGGCCCTGATGGGTATCGAGGTGGACGACGAGGTGGCGCTGCGCGTCATCGACCGCGGCGTCGGTGGCATCACCGAGACCAACGTCAACCTGGCGTCGGCCTCGGATGCGATCATCATCGGCTTCAACGTGCGGGCCGAGGGCAAGGCGACCGAGCTGGCCAACCGCGAGGGCGTGGAGATCCGCTACTACTCGGTGATCTACCAGGCGATCGACGAGATCGAGAAGGCCCTGCGCGGCATGCTCAAGCCGATCTACGAGGAAAACCAGCTGGGTCAGGCCGAGATCCGGGCGATCTTCCGGTCCTCCAAGGTCGGCATCATCGCCGGCTGCATGATCACCTCGGGTGTGGTGCGCCGCAACGCCAAGGCGCGGTTGCTGCGGGACAACATCGTGGTCACCGAGAACCTTTCGATCAATTCGCTGCGCCGGGAGAAGGACGACGTGACCGAGGTCCGCGAGGGCTTCGAGTGCGGTCTGACACTGGGCTATTCGGACATCAAGGAAGGCGACATCATCGAGTCCTTCGAGCTGGTCCAGAAGGAACGCGCCTGACCACGACAAGGCAGTGCGAAGCGATGAGAAGAAGGCGGTGAAGTGATATGGCCGACCCGGCCCGGGCGCGCCGATTGGCCAAGCGGATCAACACGATCGTCGCCTCGGCGATCGAATACGAGATCAAAGATCCGGGGCTGGCCGGCATCACCATCGTTGACACGAAGGTGACCGCCGACCTGCACGATGCGACGGTCTACTACACCGTGATGGGCCCCACCCTCGATGACGAGCCGGACTACCCCGGCGCGGCGGCGGCGCTGGACCGGGCCCGGGGTGTGTTGCGGACCAAGGTGGGCGCCGGCACCGGGGTGCGGTTCACCCCCACCCTGACGTTCGAGCGCGACACCACCTCCGACGCCGTCAAGCGGATGGAGGAGTTGCTGGCCCGCGCCCGCGCGGCGGATGCGGATCTGGCGCGGGTCAGGGTGGGCGCGAAACCCGCCGGCGAGGCCGACCCGTACCGTGAGAGTGGGTCGACGGCCGAACCGGCGGCCTCAGGGGGACTCGGAGCTTTGGGGGTACCGCCCGTTCGCGGGGGAGACGCCGATGACGACAACCGACCGCACGATCGATCCGAAGACTGAGCTGACCGGTATGCCGCGCCTTCCCGGGGCGCGCGTCGACGCAGTCGGCGCCGCCGAACTGCTGTCGGCGGCCGACTCGGTCGCGGTGATCTGCCATGTTCACCCCGACGCCGACACCATCGGCGCCGGACTCGCGCTCGCCGCGGTGCTCGACCAAAGCGGTAAGAAGGTGCAGGTCAGCTTCGCCACGCCGGCACAACTGCCGGAGTCGCTGCGGTCGCTGCCCGGCTGTCACCTGCTGGTCACGCCGGAAGAGTTGCGCCGCGACGTCGATCTGGTGGTGACCGTCGACGTGCCCAGCATGCACCGGCTTGGCGCGTTGCGGGATCTGGCTGCCCCCGGCCGGCAACTGCTGGTTATCGACCACCACGCGTCCAACGGTCTGTTCGGCACCGCGAATTTCGTCGACGAGTCGGCCGATTCGACGACGATGATGATCGCCGAGGTCCTCGACGCGTGGGGCAAACCGATCGACCAAGGTGTGGCGCACTGCATCTACGCCGGGTTGACCACCGACACCGGGTCGTTTCGCTGGGCCAGTGCCCGCGCCCTGCGGCTGGCCGCGCGGCTGGTCGAGATCGGTGTGGACAACGCCGCGGTCAGCCGGGCACTGATGGACACACATCCGTTCGCGTGGTTGCCGATGCTGTCGCGGGTGCTGGGGTCGGCCCAGCTGGTGCCGGAGGCGGCGGGCGGTCGCGGACTGGTCTATGCCGTCGTCGATCACCGGGATTGGTCGGGATCCCGTCCCGAGGAGGTCGAGAGCGTGGTCGACATCGTGCGCACCACGCAGCAGGCCGAGGTGGCGGCGGTGTTCAAGGAGGTCGTCCCGCAGCAGTGGTCGGTGTCGATGCGCGCCAAGACCGAGGTGGACCTGGCTACGGTCGCATCCGGTTTCGGCGGTGGCGGTCACCGGCTGGCGGCCGGCTATTCGACGGCCGGCGCCATCGAGGACGTCGTGGCGTCGTTGTGCGCGGCGCTTGGCTGAGTTTCGCCAGATCACCCGGCTGGCTCTGCCCGCGTTGGGCGTGCTGGCCGCCGAACCGCTGTATCTGTTGTTCGACACCGCGGTGGTCGGTCGGCTGGGGGCGGTGCCGCTGGCCGGACTGGCGATCGGCAGTCTGGTGTTGGGTCTGGTCAGCACTCAGCTGACGTTTCTGTCCTACGGCACCACGGCCCGCGCGGCCCGCTACTTCGGCGCCGCCGATCGTGGCGCCGCGGTCCGCGAAGGGGTGCAGGCGACCTGGCTCGGCCTGGGTTTGGGCGCGGCGATCGTCGTCGTGGTGCAGGCCGCGGCGGTGCCGGTGGTGTCGGCGATCGCCGCGGGTGGCGAGATCGCCGCTGCGGCGTTGCCCTGGTTGCGGATCGCGATCCTGGGGGTGCCGGCGATCCTGGTCTCGCTGGCCGGCAACGGCTGGCTGCGCGGCGTGCAGGACACCGGACGTCCGCTGCGTTTTGTGGTCGCCGGATTCTCGGTGTCGGCGCTGCTGTGCCCGCTGCTGGTCTACGGCTGGTTGGGTCTGCCCCGGTTGGGGTTGACCGGGTCGGCGGTGGCGAACGTGACCGGGCAGTGGCTGGCGGCGTTGCTGTTCGGCCGTGCGCTGCTCGCCGAGCGGGTGCCGCTGCAGGTCGATGGTGCCGCGCTGCGCGCCCAGGTGGTGCTCGGACGTGACCTGATCCTGCGCAGCCTGGCGTTCCAGGTGTGTTTCGTCTCGGCGGCCGCGGTGGCCGCCCGGTTCGGCGCCGCCGCGCTGGGGGCCCACCAGATCGTGTTGCAGCTCTGGACCTTTCTGGCTCTGGTGCTTGATTCGCTCGCGATCGCCGCGCAGGCCCTGGTCGGCGCCGCGCTGGGAGCCGGTGATGCGGCGCACGCGCGGTGGGTCGCGTGGCGGGTGACGTTGTTCTCGCTGCTCGCCTCCGCACTGTTGGCCGGTTTCTTCGCGGCGGGATCCGCGATGCTGCCGGACCTGTTCACCGACGACAGCTCGGTGCTGGCGGCGATCGGAGTGCCGTGGTGGTTTCTGGTGGCCCAATTACCGGTCGCCGGAATCGTTTTCGCACTGGACGGAGTGTTGCTGGGCGCCGGGGACGCCGCGTTCATGCGCACCGCGACGGTGCTCAGTGCGCTGCTGGGATTCCTGCCGCTGATCTGGTTGTCGCTGGCCTACGGCTGGGGGTTGACCGGTATCTGGTCAGGGTTGAGCACCTTCATGGTGCTGCGGCTGGTGTTCGGCGGCTGGCGCACGCTGTCGGGACGCTGGGTAGTGACCGGCACGGCCTGACGGCTCGGACGGCATCGTGACCGGGCGTATCCGGGGGGTGCGGGTGACGCGATCAGCGCACCTGCGAACGTCCGCGCTGCAGCACCGCTTCCCGGTTGGCGGCGATGTCGTCGCCGCTGGGCCGGAACTGCCGAGCCGCGGCCGCTTCCAGCCACAGCCCGCCGCCGAGCTGCGCGTCGTCGATGTGGTGGTAGGACGCCAGCAGGGCGCGCACCGCGTCCTGGTTGTTGCCGACGATGGACGCCGCGACGCCGCGCGCGGTCGCCAGCAACTTGTCGTGCGGCACCACTTCGGTGACCAGCCCGGCGCGCAGCGCGTCGGCCGCCGACAGGTAATCCCCGGTCATGCTCATCCGTCGGGCCAGGCCCACCCCCACTTTCTGCGGCAGTCGCACGCTCAAACCCCAGGTGGGCAGCAGACCCACCCGGGCGTGCGTGTCGGCGAACCGCGCCTGCTCGGAGGCGATCAGGATGTCGCAGTACAGCGCCAGCTCGAGTCCGCCGGTGACCGCGGCGCCGTTGATGGCGCCGATGACGGGTTTGGTCAGCGCCGGCCAGCGCGGCGAGATGTCGGGCAACGCGGTCTGCCCGCCCAGCTCCTTGAGGTCCAGTCCGGCGCAGAACACCGGGTCGGTGCCGGTGACGATCACGACGTCGACGCCGTCGTCGGACTCGGAATCGGCCAGGGCGCCGAAGAATTGGTCGCGCAGCGCCGCGGACAGCGCGTTGCGGGACTGCGGCCGGTTCAGGGTCAGGGTGCGTACCCGCTCGTCGGTGTCGATCAGCAGGATGTCGTCGGTCATAAGGTTCACCGTAGTCACCCACGGGGTGGCGATCGGCACCCGCGGCCGATCGCGGTCTGGTAGCGCCGCACCTATCGTGGACACCATGTGTCGGAATATCACCGAGCTGCGTGGGCTGGAACCACCGGCTACCGCCGAAGAGATCGCGGCCGCGTCACGTCAGTACGTGCGCAAGGTCAGCGGCATCACGCACCCGTCCGCTGTCAACGAAGACGCCTTCGAGGCCGCCGTCGCCGAGGTCACCGCCACCACCACCCGGTTGCTCGAAGCGCTGGCACCTCGACGGCAGCCGCCCAAGACGGTGCCGCCCCTGCGCCGCCCC
This sequence comes from Mycobacterium sp. NGS24, assembly GCF_059813065.1. Classification (NCBI taxonomy): domain Bacteria; kingdom Bacillati; phylum Actinomycetota; class Actinomycetes; order Mycobacteriales; family Mycobacteriaceae; genus Mycobacterium; species Mycobacterium sp. NGS24. The sequence continues at coordinate 163,314 of NZ_JCALDW010000010.1, read as the reverse complement.
GAAGTTCTGGCCCGGCTCGCCAGATCGCAGTAGCGGAGAACGCTGAAAGATGTACGCGCTCAAGGAGTGGAGCGCGGCGGTGCACGCGCTGCTCGACGGGCGCCAGACCATCCTGCTGCGCAAAGGCGGCATAAGGGAGAAACGGTTCGAGGTCGCCGCCCGGGAGTTTCTGCTGTTCCCGACGGTCGCGCACAGCCACGCCGAACGTGTCCGGGCTGAACATCAAAGCCTGCTCGCACTGGCGGCCGCCGACAGCACCGAGCAGCAGGTCACGGTGCGGGCCGCCGCGAAAGTGGTTGCCGCGCTGCCGGTCAACCGCCCGGAGGGGCTCGCCGAGATCGAGGATCTGCACATCTGGACCGCCGAGTCGGTGCAAGCGGACCGGCTGGACTTCCGGCCCAAACACAAGCTGGCGGTGCTGGTCGTCCAGGCGATGCCGCTGGTCGAGCCGGTCCAGCCGACCCGTACCCCCGACTATGCGGGATGCACCAGTTGGGTGCCGCTGCCGGTCGAGCCTGCGCTGGCGGCGCCGGTGCACGACGACGGGACGCTAGCCGGGATCGGGGCCCGGGTCCGGCGCGCGGTCGGATGAGTCTGCCTGCACCGGCAACAACAGCCGGGATTCCCCGAAGTGCACCGAGTGCGTCGCCGGGCGGATCTGGCGCCCGGTCAGCACCGGCTCGTCAGTACCGAGGTTGCGCGCGTAACGCGGAAACCAGCTGCCGGTGATCAGCACCCGGATCCGGGAACCGGCCTCGAAGCGGTGCGCGATCGCGTCGAGTTCGATGGTGACCCGTCGGGTGCCGGGCTCGTCGGTGGCCAGGCGCCGGTAGCCGTCGCTGACATTCTGGGACCTGCCCTTGGCGTTGACCTTGCTGACCCGCACGAACAGGTCGACGTTGGGGTTGTCGGCGCTGTGCTCCAGTTCGATGACGGGTTGGCCGTAGACGTGCAGGTCGTGGGGGAGCGCGGCGCCGGTGAAGCTCAGCACGTCGTCGCGCGTCGCCAGATGGGTGTCGTCGCGGTAGCCGCCCTTCGGTGACAGCAGTGGACCACCGGTGGTGGGGGTCGGGTCGGCCGGGTCGTAGTGGAAATTCGCCGGTCGCGTCTTGGTGGTCGGCGGAGTGTCGCCCAGGTGTCCATAGGGCTGCAGGTACAGCGCGTGTTCGCTGGTGGCCGGTGGCCAGTCGGGCAGGTGACGCCACCCCACGCCGGCCTCGTAGATGTGCACCGGGCTGGGACGGTCCAGGGCCGGCGCGCCGCCCAGATAGGTGTCCAGCCAGTCCAGGGTTTCGCGCGCGCAGGTCGGCAGCCCCTGGACCAGCATCTGGGTGTGGGTCCACGGCCCGACGGTCAGCGCGACGTTCACCCCGCGGTCGCGCAGGTGCCGGTACTGCTGCAGGGTCTGGCGCAGGAAGATGTCCTGCCACCCGCTCAGCAGCAGCACCGGTACTTCGACGCGGTCCAGTGCGTCAGGGAAGCGCAGCCGGTCCCAGAACGGGTCGTGCGCGTCGGTGTGTTCGACCCAGGATTCGAACCACGGCGCGCCGGCGCCGAGCAGGGTCCGCGCGGCCGGCCCCAGCGGCACCTCGCGGACCGTGCGGGCCACTTTGCGCGGTGCCCGCAGCTGGCGAAGGCCGGTCCGGAGGCGTCCCGGATCCTCCTGGCGGGCGACCAGATCACTCCAGCCCAGGAAGTCGTTGACGGCGAATGTGCCGGTGCCCCACACCGAGTCGCGGAAGTCGTGCGGCCCCACCGTGATCACCGCCGCGGCCAGCTCCGGCGGCGGGTCCTGCAACAGCGCCCACTGGGTGAAGCCGAGGTAGGACAGGCCCACGGTGGCGAAGCGGCCGGTGAACCACGGCTGTTGACGCAGCCATTGCACCGTGTCCTGGCCGTCGGCGGCTTCGTGGACCATCGGCTCGAAGTCACCGGTGGAGCCGAAGGTTCCCCGCACGCTCTGCAACACGACGTGGTAGCCGCGGGCAGCGTACAACCGGGCGAAGGCAAGGGAGAACGGGAACTTACGTCCGTACGGGCCGCGGGCCAGCAGGGTGCCGGCCGGCTTGGCCGTTGCGGGCGCGTAGTGGTCGCCCACCAGTTCGACGCCGTCGCGCATCGGGATGCTCACCCGGGTGACGGTGTAGCGGGTCCTTGCCCGGGGCAGCCGCAGAGCCAGGCCGAGTGCGCCCAAAGCCGCTCGGCCGCCGGCTCCGGTGGCGCGGGTGCGTAGCTTCGGCTCGTCGTGCGGGATCGATGTGGTGCTCACGTGCCAAGCCTAGGGAAGGCCGGGCGCGCACCGCGCAACCCGGGACTAGAACTTGTACATCGGCGCGAGTTCGTTGGCGCGCTGCAGGTTGGTCGACGGGCAGTCGACGTCGGGCTCGGAGTAGACCGTGGAGTAGAACAGCGACTGCTGGATCACCCCGTAGCTGGTCTTGAACGTCACCATGCACGAGATGTACCAAAAGCTGTTGTGGTAGGTGGGTTTGAGCACCCAGTACTGCGCGGCGCGGTGACCCTGGATCGTGGTTTCGATGGCGTCCGGCGGCAGGGTCTGGGCGTAGGTGCGCCAGACGATCGGCTCCACGGCCAGCTGGTAGTTGCCCGCGTCGAACTGGCAGCGCAACCCTTCCTGCGGTTCGGGCGGGGTGAACGCCAGGCCCAGCCGCTGCACCGCCTCCAGCGGGATGTCGGTGCACGGGTCGAACGGGCTCGGATCGGTGGTGGCCACGATCGGGCTCTTCATCGTGGTTTCCATCGGCGCGGCGGTGGACCGCAGTTCGACTTTGCCACGATGGGTCGGCGGGGGGCCGTCCTGCCAGCCGGCCACCCCCACCGTGACCGCTGTGACCAGCGCACCGAACGCTGCAGCCAGACGCATTTTGGCGAACACGACACCCCCTGCTCTCGGCAGCACCCTTGCCGGGAGTGTACAAGTAGCCTCTGCGCGGTCACAGGGAAACGAGCACACCGACCGCGGGTCGCTAGGCTGGTTAATCGTGGCAGGACACGAATCGACCGGACAGCCGACGCTGTGGGCTGTCTCGGACCTGCACACCGGGCATCTGGGCAACAAGCCGGTCACCGAGTCGCTGCATCCGTCGTCGCCGGATGACTGGCTGATCGTCTGTGGCGACGTCGCCGAACGCACCGACGAAATCCGCTGGGCGCTGGACTTGCTGCGCCGCCGCTTCGCGAAGGTCATCTGGGTGCCCGGCAACCACGAGTTGTGGACCACCAACCGCGATCCGATGCAGATCTTCGGGCGCGACCGCTACGACTACCTGGTCAATATGTGCGACGAGATGGGTGTCGTCACCCCCGAGCACCCCTTCCCGGTCTGGACCGAGCGGGGCGGCCCGGCCACCATCGTGCCGATGTTCCTGCTCTACGACTACAGCTTCCTGCCGGCCGGAGCCGCCACCAAAGCCGAGGGCATGGCCATCGCCAAAGAGCGCAACGTGGTGTGCACCGACGAATTCCTGCTGTCGTCCGAGCCGTACGCCACCCGCGACGCGTGGTGTCGCGACCGGGTCGCCAAGACCCGGGCCCGCCTCGAACAGCTGGACTGGATGCAGCCGACCGTGCTGGTGAACCATTTCCCGCTGGTGCGCAACCCCTGCGACGCGCTGTTCTACCCGGAGTTCTCGCTGTGGTGCGGCACCACCAAGACTGCGGACTGGCACACCCGCTACAACGCGGTGTGTTCGGTGTACGGGCACCTGCACATTCCGCGGACGACCTGGTATGACGATGTGCGCTTCGAAGAGGTGTCGGTCGGCTACCCGCGGGAGTGGCGGCGCCGCAAGCCCTACAGCTGGCTGCGTCAGGTGCTGCCGGACCCGCAGTACGCGCCGGGGTACCTGAACGACTTCGGCGGCCACTTCGTCATCACTCCGGAAATGAAGGCGCAGGCCACCCAGTTCCGGGAAAAGTTGCGGCAACGGCAAAACCGGTGACGGCGCGCACACTGGTGTCGACGTTGTTGCCCGGCACCCTGGTCGACGACATGGGTTACGCCGAGTTGTATTCCGACCCGCCCGGGCTGGTGCCGTTGCCCGAGGAGGAGCCGCTGATCGCCAAGTCGGTGGCCAAGCGGCGCAACGAATTCATCACCGTGCGGCACTGCGCGCGGATCGCGCTCGACGAACTCGGGGTAGCGCCGGTGCCAATCCTCAAGGGCGACAAGGGCGAACCCTGCTGGCCCGACGGTGTGGTCGGCAGCCTGACACACTGCACCGGATACCGCGGCGCCGTCGTCGGCCGCAGCGAGGCGGTGCGTTCGGTGGGCATCGACGCCGAACCCCACGACGTGCTGCCCAATGGTGTGCTGGACGCGATCAGCCTGCCCGCCGAACGCACCGAGCTGCCGCTGGCGCTGCCGTCCGCGCTGCACTGGGATCGAATCCTGTTCTGCGCCAAGGAGGCAACGTACAAGGCGTGGTTCCCGCTGACCAAGCGGTGGCTGGGGTTCGAAGACGCGCACATCACCTTCTCGGCGGACACCGAGTCCAGCGGGCGGTTCGTCTCCCGCATTTTGATCGACCCGGCCGCGCTGTCGGGCCCACCGCTGACGACGCTGGCCGGACGCTGGTCGGTGGCAAATGGCTTGGTGCTGACCGCGATCGTGTTATGAGCGAGGCCGGTCTGGCGATCGTCGACAAACCGGAAGGCATGACGAGCCACGACGTGGTGGGCCGGTGCCGGCGGATCTTCGGCACCCGCCGGGTGGGTCATGCCGGCACGCTGGATCCGATGGCCACCGGCGTGCTGGTGCTCGGAATCGAGCGGGCCACCAAAATTCTGGGCCTGTTGACCATGACCTCCAAGTCGTATGCCGCGACCATCCGGCTCGGGCAGACCACCTCCACTGAGGACGCCGAAGGTGAACTGCTGCAATCGGTTCCGGCTTCGCACCTCACCGATGAGACGATCGAGGCGGCGCTGGCCCCGCTGCGCGGTGACATCGAGCAGATACCGTCGGCGGTCAGCGCGATCAAGATCGGTGGCCGGCGGGCGTACCAATTGGCCCGCGCGGGGGAGGCGGTGCACCTGCAGGCCCGACCGGTGCGCATCGACCGCTTCGAGGTGCTGGCCACCCGACGCGGAGTGGACCTGCTGGATCTCGACGTTGAGGTGGACTGCTCGTCGGGCACCTACATCCGCGCGCTGGCCCGCGACCTGGGTGAGGCGCTGGGCGTCGGTGGTCATCTGACGTCGTTGCGGCGCACCCGCGTCGGCCGCTTCGACCTGAGCCAGGCCGTGTCGCTCGAGGAACTGGCCGAGCGGCCGCGGCTGAGTCTCAGCCTGGACCAGGCCTGCCTGCTGATGTTCCCGCGCCGCGACCTCACCGCCGAGGAGGCTGTGGCCACCAGCCACGGCCGCGCCCTGGCGCCGGCCGGAATCGACGGTGTCTACGCGGCCACCGACGCCGACGGGCGGGTAATTGCGCTGCTGCGCGACGAGGGTTCGCGGACCCGGTCCGCAGTGGTGCTCCGCCCGGCGACCCTGTGAGGCAGCCGGCCGTGCGCAGATGAGGAAGTACGGCGCCGAAAGCGCCGGTCAGCGGCTAAGCCACCACCCAGATCGCGCACGCGGCCGGACTGCCCAGATCCACCGTCGTCGCACCGTCCTCCGATTCGACCGCCACCGAGACCATCCCGGCGAACTCCCGGCGGGTCAGCACCCGCAGCCGTGAGTCCAGGTTGATCCCCACGCTGTCGAAATATCGCAGCATCTCCGGGTCGGCGTCGGAAATCCGGGCCACTGTGCCGGTGTCGCCGTCGCCGCACGCCCACAGTTGCCGAGCCGGCGGTGTCGGGACCTGCCCGTCGGTGGCCGGGATCGGATCGCCGTGCGGATCGCGCTGGGGGAAGCCCAGCTTGGCGTCGATGCGGGCCATCAACCGGTCCGACACCGCGTGCTCGAGTACCTCGGCCTCGTCGTGTACCTCGTCCCAGCCGTAGCCGAGCTCGTTGACCAGGAAGGTCTCCAGTAGCCGGTGCCGGCGCACCATGGCCAGCGCCGCGCGGCGGCCGGACTCGGTCAGCGTCACCGCGCCGTACTTCGCGTGGTCGACCAGGCCCTGCTCAGCGAGCTTTCGAATGGACTCCGAAGCCGTGCTGGCCGACACCCCGAGCTTCTCGGCGAGCAACTTGGTGCTCACCTTTTCCCGAGACCACTCTTGAGTTGTCCAGATGACTTTCAAATAGTCCTGGGCAACCGCGGTGAGTCCACCAGGCTCTTCGTCGGCCCTCACAAACACGAATCTTAGGCAATGCACGCCTAAACGGTTGTCCCGAGATTGCCGGGACGCTAAGCGGGACGATTAGGCTTGCGCTCGTGCAGCGGTGGCGTGGCCAGGACGAGATCCCCACAGACTGGGGCCGATGCGTGCTGACCATCGGAGTTTTCGACGGCGTGCATCGGGGACATGCGGAGTTGATTGCGCACGCGGTCAAGGCTTCCCGGGCGCGCGGGGTGCCCTCGGTGCTGATGACGTTCGACCCGCATCCGATGGAAGTCGTGCACCCCGGCAGTCACCCCGCCCAGCTGACCACGCTGACCCGCCGCGCCGAACTCGTCGAGGAACTGGGCATCGACGTCTTCCTGGTGATGCCGTTCACCACCGACTTCATGAAGCTCACCCCCGAGCGTTACGTGCACGAGTTGCTGGTGGAGAACCTGCACGTGGTGGAGGTCGTGGTCGGGGAGAACTTCACCTTCGGCAAGAAGGCGGCCGGCAACGTGGAGACGCTGCGCCGGGCCGGCGAGCGGTTCGGCTTCGCGGTGGAGTCGATGTCGCTGCTGTCCGAGCACCACAGCAACGAGACCGTGACGTTCTCGTCGACATACATCCGCTCCTGCGTGGACGCCGGGGACATGGCGGCGGCCACCGAAGCGCTGGGGCGTCCGCACCGCGTCGAGGGCGTGGTGGTGCGCGGATACGGGCGCGGGGTCGAGTTGGGATATCCCACCGCCAATGTGGCGCCGCCGATGCACTCGGCGATCCCGGCCGACGGCGTATATGCGGCGTGGTTCACCGTGCTCGGGCACGGACCGGCCACCGGCACCGTCGTCCCCGGTGAGCGCTACCAGGCAGCAGTGTCGGTCGGCACCAATCCGACCTTCTCCGGGCGTACCCGCACCGTCGAGGCATTCGTCCTGGACGCCAAGGCTGACCTGTACGGGCAGCATGTGGCATTGGATTTCGTCACCCGCATCCGCGGTCAGCAGAAATTCGATTCGGCCGAAGATCTGGTCGCCGAGATCGGCAATGACACCGACCGCACCCGCAAACTGCTGAGCTAGTGGCGGCCCGCCGCGCCCGGCTGCGCCGCGCCTGCGACCGCAGGATTGCATGGTGGCGGCCCGCCGCTGTTAAACTGCCCGACGGCATGCGCTGCGGTTCGCGGTGGCCGTGCCCGTTGACTCTGATCGCGGACCTATTGATGGAGATGTTTTCGTGGCGCTTACCGCCGAGCAGAAGAAAGAAATTCTGAATTCCTACGGTCTGCATGAGACCGACACCGGGTCGCCGGAGGCGCAGATCGCGCTGCTGACCAAGCGGATCGCGGATCTGACCGAACACCTGAAGGTGCACAAGCACGACCACCACTCGCGGCGCGGGTTGCTGCTGCTGGTGGGTCGGCGCAAGCGGCTGGTCAAGTACCTGACCCAGGTCGACGTGGAGCGTTACCGTTCGCTGATCGAACGGCTGGGTCTGCGCCGCTGATCCGTGGCGCCGTGCGCGCCGCGAGCACCGGGTTGGTCCTGGTCTCGATGGTGACGGCATCAGCGGGGTGTGCGGGGCAGGCCAGCGGGCCCGGTCTCGGCGACATCAAAGTGGGGGATTGTCTCAAGCTCGGCGGCACGGCCGACCGACCGCAGGCGGCCAGAGCTACGTGCGGCAGCCCCGAGTCCAACTTCAAAGTCGCCGCGCTGGCCACCGCAGGGGCGAAGTGCCCCGCCGACGTCGACTCGTCCTACACGACGCACAACGCGATCAGCGGCACCGACAACACTCTGTGTCTAGACATCGACTGGGTGATCGGCGGATGCATGAGTGTGGACCCGCACCACGTCGCGGACCCGTTCCGGGTCGACTGCAACGACGGCGCTGCACCGCACCGTCAGCGAGCTACGCAGATCCTCACCGATCTCGACCCTCCGGTCAGCGTGGACCAATGCGCCAGCGGCCTGGGTTACACCTATGCGCAGCGGCGCTTCGCTGTGTGCGTGGAAAATGTCACCGCCGGAGTGCCGAAATAGAAGTTGCGCCCTCGGGTCTGCGCCGATCCGGGGAGTTAGCCAGTGTAGAGTGAGGGCGTTCTGGGCCGGTTCGGCCCGAGCAACCTGGTGCGGCTCACGCATATCCGCGGGCGCCGTTCCAGCGAGTCACTGCAAGTTCGAGGGACCCGGCCTGAATCGGGCGGTCTTCGGTAGTGGCTGCCGGGCTCCCCGGATCTGGGACAGGTCGGCCGCTTCGATCGATGGCCGTAGCCGCATCCGGGCTCGTGACCGCCCTCTGGATTCCGCGTGACGACGCGAAACAGCTGAATAACCAGAGAGGCCGCACTGACGTATGTCTGCGACTGAAATTGAAGAAGGCGTGTTCGAATCCACCGCCACCATCGACAACGGGAGCTTCGGCACCCGCACCGTGCGTTTCGAGACCGGCAGGTTGGCCCTGCAGGCCGCCGGCGCCGTCGTCGCCTACCTCGACGACGAGAACATGCTGCTGTCGGCGACCACCGCCAGCAAGAACCCCAAAGAGCACTTTGACTTCTTCCCGTTGACGGTCGACGTCGAAGAGCGCATGTACGCTGCGGGCCGCATTCCCGGCTCGTTCTTCCGGCGTGAGGGCCGGCCGTCCACCGACGCGATCCTGACCTGCCGGCTCATCGACCGGCCGCTGCGCCCGTCGTTCATCGACGGGCTGCGCAACGAGATCCAGGTGGTGGTGACCATCCTGAGCCTGGACCCCAACGACCTGTACGACGTGGTGGCGATCAACGCCGCGTCAGCCTCCACCCAGCTCAGCGGGCTGCCGTTCTCCGGCCCCATCGGCGGCGTGCGGGTGGCGCTCATCGACGGCCAGTGGGTGGCCTTCCCGACCGTCGAGCTACTCGAGCGGGCGGTGTTCGACATGGTGGTCGCCGGTCGCATAGTCGGCGAAGCTGACGACAAAGACGTGGCGATCATGATGGTGGAAGCCGAGGCCACCGAGAAGGTCATCGAGCTCGTCGAAGGCGGCGCGCAGGCGCCGACCGAGACGATCGTGGCCGAAGGTCTGGAAGCGGCCAAGCCGTTCATCGCCGCGCTGTGCACCGCGCAGCAGGAACTCGCCGACGCGGCCGCGAAGCCGACCAGCGAGTACCCGACGTTCCCCGCTTACGAGGAGGACGTGTACTACTCGGTGTCCTCGGTGGCCACCGACGAGCTGGCCAAGGCGCTGACCATCGGCGGCAAGGCCGAGCGCGACGCCCGCACCGACGAGCTCAAGGCCGAGGTCCTCGAGCGGCTGGCCGGCACCTACGAAGGCCGGGAAAAAGAGGTCAGCGCCGCGTTCCGGTCGCTGACCAAGAAGCTGGTCCGCCAGCGCATCCTGACCGACCACTTCCGCATCGACGGCCGCGGCGTCACCGACATCCGCGCGCTGTCCGCCGAGGTCGCAGTGGTGCCGCGGGCACACGGCAGTGCGCTGTTCGAGCGGGGCGAGACCCAGATCCTCGGCGTGACCACCCTGGACATGGTCAAGATGGCCCAGCAGATCGACTCGCTGGGACCCGAGACATCCAAGCGGTACATGCACCACTACAACTTCCCGCCGTTCTCCACCGGCGAGACCGGCCGGGTCGGGTCGCCCAAGCGGCGCGAGATCGGGCACGGCGCGCTGGCTGAGCGGGCGCTGATCCCGGTGCTGCCCAGTGTCGAAGAGTTCCCGTACGCGATCCGTCAGGTGTCCGAAGCGCTCGGCTCCAACGGGTCGACCTCGATGGGGTCGGTGTGCGCGTCGACGCTGGCGCTGCTCAACGCCGGTGTGCCGCTGAAGGCGCCGGTGGCCGGCATCGCGATGGGCCTGGTCTCCGACGACGTCGACGGCGAACGTCGCTTCGTGACGCTGACCGACATCCTGGGCGCCGAGGACGCATTCGGCGACATGGACTTCAAGTGCGCCGGCACCAAGGACTTCGTCACCGCACTGCAGCTGGACACCAAGCTGGACGGGATCCCGTCCCAGGTGCTCGCCGGCGCCTTGGCCCAGGCCAAAGACGCCCGCGTGACGATCCTCGAGGTCATGGCCGAAGCCATCGACCGGCCCGACGAGATGAGCCCGTACGCCCCCCGGGTCACCACCATCAAGGTGCCGGTAGACAAGATCGGCGAGGTCATCGGGCCCAAAGGCAAGGTCATCAACGCGATCACCGAGGAGACCGGCGCGCAGATCTCCATCGAGGACGACGGCACCGTGTTCGTCGGCGCCACCGACGGCCCGTCGGCGCAGGCCGCGATCGACCGAATCAACGCGATCGCCAACCCGCAGCTGCCGACCGTGGGCGAGCGGTTCCTCGGAACCGTGGTCAAGACCACCGATTTCGGTGCGTTCGTGTCGTTGCTGCCCGGTCGTGACGGCCTGGTGCACATCTCCAAGCTGGGCCGGGGCAAGCGCATCGCGAAAGTCGAGGACGTGGTCAACGTCGGAGACAAGCTGCGGGTGGAGATCGCCGACATCGACAAGCGGGGCAAGATCTCGCTGGTCCTGGTCGCTGAGGACGGCGCGGCCGCGGCACCCGCTGACGCTGCGCCGGCGGATGCCGCGCCGGTCAGCAGCTGACGCTGCGGGTGGCACGAAACGCTGAACGGTCGCCGGGGGTGCGTCGTAGCACCTTGCCGGGCGGGCTGCGGGTGGTCACCGAGTATCTACCCGCGGTCCGGTCCGCCTCCGTCGGCGTCTGGGTCGGGGTCGGCTCGCGCGACGAGGGCGCCACGGTGGCCGGGGCCGCGCACTTCCTGGAGCATCTACTGTTCAAGTCCACCCCGACCCGCACCGCGGTGGACATCGCGCAGGCGATGGATGCCGTCGGCGGTGAGCTCAACGCCTTCACCTCCAAAGAGCACACCTGCTATTACGCCCATGTGCTGGACACCGACCTGACGCTGGCGGTCGACCTGGTCGCCGACGTGGTACTCAACGGCCGGTGCGCCGCCGACGACGTCGAACTGGAACGCGACGTCGTGCTCGAGGAGATCGCGATGCGCGACGACGACCCCGAGGACGCGCTGGCCGACATGTTCATGACGGCATTGTTCGGTGACCATCCGGTGGGCCGTCCGGTGATCGGCAGCGCGCAATCGGTGTCGGCGATGACCCGGTCGCAGTTGCACTCGTTCCATCTGCGGCGTTACACCCCGGAGCGGATGGTGATCGCGGTGGCCGGCAACGTCGACCACGCCGAGGTAGTCGGCTTGGCGCGCCGGCACTTCGGGCCACGGCTGGTGCGCGGCCGGGGGCCGGTGGCGCCGCGCCGGGGTGCCGGCCGGGTGAGCGGCCGGCCCGGCCTGGTGCTGGGCAGCCGCGACGCCGAACAGACCCACGTCTCGCTGGGTGTGCGCACGCCGGGCCGGGGGTGGGAGCACCGCTGGGCGCTGTCGGTGTTGCACACCGCGCTGGGCGGCGGGCTGAGCTCGCGGTTGTTCCAGGAGGTGCGCGAGGCCCGCGGGCTGGCCTACTCGGTCTATTCCGCGCTGGACCTGTTCGCCGACAGCGGGGCGCTGTCGGTGTATGCGGCCTGCCTGCCGGAACGGTTCGCCGATGTCATGAAGGTCACTACCGCGGTGCTGGAATCTGTTGCGCGGGATGGGATCACCGAGGCGGAGTGCCGGATCGCCAAGGGTTCCATGCGCGGTGGACTGGTCCTGGGGCTGGAGGATTCGGGCTCGCGGATGAGTCGCATCGGCCGCAGCGAACTGAATTACGGCGCGCACCGCAATATTGCGCACACGCTGCGGCAAATCGACAAAGTCACCGTTGACGAAGTCAACGAGGTGGCGCGGCGGCTGCTGAACAAACCGTTCGGAGCGGCTGTGCTCGGCCCGCATAAGTCGAAACGATCGCTGCCGCAACAACTTCGAGCGGTGGTAGGTTAGCCCGATGGTACTGGGTTTCTGGGACATCGCAGCGCCCATCGTGGGTGCGCCGATGGCGGGTGGCCCGGGAACGCCGGCGCTGGCGGCGGCGGTGTCCAATGCGGGCGGCCTCGGCATGGTCGCCGGTGGCTACCTCAGTGCGGACCAGTTCGCCGCGGACATCTCCGCAGCGCGCGCCGCGACCACCGGTCCGATCGGGGCCAACCTGTTCGTGCCCCAACCGAGCGTCGCCGACTGGGCGGCGCTGGAGTACTACGCCGAAGATCTCGAAGAGGTCGCCGACCACTACCGCGTGGACGTGGGTCGGCCCGTGCACGGCGACGACGACGACTGGGACCGCAAACTCGAAGTGATCGCCGACGTGCGCCCGGAGCTGGTGTCGTTCACCTTCGGCGCTCCGCCACCGGACGTGATCCGCCGGTTCAGTGCGCTGGGACTGCTGGTGTCGGTCACGGTGACCTCGGTGTACGAGGCGGGGGTAGCCGTTGCCGCCGGCGCGGACAACCTGGTGGTCCAGGGGCCCGCCGCGGGCGGGCACCGCGGCACGTTCGCGCCGGACATGGAACCCGGTTCCGAGTCGCTGCACCAGCTGTTGGAGCAGATCGGCGCCGCGCACGAGGTGCCGTTGATCGCCGCGGGTGGGTTGGGCACCGTGGAAGACATCGCCGCGGCGTTGCGCCGGGGCGCGGTGGCCGCTCAGGTCGGCACCGCGCTGCTGCTGGCCGACGAAGCCGGCACCCATCCCGCTTACCGTGTCGCACTGAAGAATCCGTTGTTCGACGCCACCGTCGTCACCCGCGCGTTCTCCGGTCGCTACGCCCGGGGGTTGGCCAACAACTTCACCCGGTTGCTCGATCACGTGGCGCCGCTGGGCTATCCCGAGGTCAATCAGATGACCAAGCCGATCCGCGCGGCGGCGATCCAGGAAGAGGATCCGCACGGCACCAACCTGTGGGCGGGGGAGGCCTACCGGGAAGTGCAGCCCGGCCCGGCCGGCGACATCGTCACCGCGCTGGCGCCCTACGTGCGCTGATCGTCGCGGGCCAGCAAACCGGAGGGGTCGGTGTAGGGCAGGTCCAGGTCGTCGGCCACATGGTCGGCCAGCAGGGCGCCCGCGTGCGTCGAAAGCCCTTTGGCGAGCGCCGGATCCGAGCGGCACGCCGCATGCCAGCCCAGGTCGGCAATCTTGAGCACGTAGGGCATCGTCGCGTTCGTCAACGCATAGGTCGACGTCTTGGGCACCGCGCTGGGCATGTTGGCCACGCAGTAGAACAGCGTCTCGTGCACGGCGAATGTCGGCTCGTCGTGGGTCGTGGGCCGCGAATCCTCGAAGCAACCACCCTGGTCGATCGAGATGTCGACCAGCACCGCTCCCGGCTTCATCTGCGCCACAAGCGAATTGGGGATCAAGCTGGGCGCCTTCGCGCCGGGCACCAGCACTGCGCCGATCACCAGGTCGGCACGTTTGACCGCCCCCACCAACTCGTAGGTCGATGAGTAGCGGGTGCCGATGCGGCCGGCGAACTCCGCATCAAGCAGCCGAAGCTTGCCCAGACTGACGTCCAGGACCATGACCGACGCGCCCATACCGCAGGCGACCCGGGCGGCGTTGTACCCAGCGGTGCCGCCGCCGATCACCACGATGTCTGCCGGCTTCACTCCCGGCACCCCGCCCATCAACGCGCCGCGGCCGCCCTGCGTCCGCATCAGGTGGTAGGCGCCGACCTGCGCCGAAAGCCGGCCCGCGACCTCACTCATCGGGGCCAGCAACGGCAGGGCGCCGTCGGCGGTCTGCACGGTCTCGTAGGCGATCGACGTCGTGCCGGCCTTCAACAACGCGTCGGTGCACGAGCGCGATGCGGCCAGGTGCAGGTAGGTGAAAAGGGTCTGATCCGCGCGCAGGTGACCGTACTCGGCCGGCAACGGTTCCTTGACCTTGAGCACCAGGTCCGCTTCGGCCCACACCTGCGCGGCGGTGTCGGCGAGTTGTGCACCCGCCGCCGTGAATTTCTCGTCGGAGATCGCCGAACCTTCCCCGGCGCCGGTCTGGACCAGGACCTCGTGGCCGCGCTGGGTCAACGCCGCGACCCCGGCCGGGGTGATAGCCACCCGGAATTCGTTGTTCTTGGTCTCGGTCGGAACTCCGACTCGCATGATCGCCTCCTGCCGAGCCTGGTGTGGGTACTTCATTGTTCCCGACAACGCCGGCGGACGCCGACCGGGCGCTGGTTAAGATCAGCGGATGACTGCCCCCTCCGCGACCGCCACCGTGCAGATCAACGCCACCCCGGACGAGGTGTACGGCCTGCTCACCGACCTGTCGACGCTGGCCGCGCTGGCCGAGGAAACGGTCGAGATGGAGTTGCGCAAGGGCGACGGGATCAGCAAGGGCGCGGTGTTCGTCGGGCACAACGAGAACAGCGGCAAGCGCTGGGCCACCAAGTGCACCGTCACCGACGCCGAGCCCGGACACCTGTTCGCCTTCGACGTGCGGCACACGGTCATTCCCATCGCCCGCTGGCAGTACGAGCTGGTCCCGACCGGCGGCGGGTGCCGTGTGACGGAAAGTACCTGGGACCGGCGGCCGGGCTGGTTCCGCAAGATCGCCGGCCTCGCCACCGGGGTATCCGACCGGGCCGCGGAGAACACCAAAAACATCGAGTTGACGCTGCAGCGGCTCAAGCAGCGGGCCGAAAAAAGGTAGTACCGCGGGTATCGCATACTGTGCTCTCGTGGCTAGACTGATCCGGGAAAAGCCGAGGCGAGGGGGCCTTGATGAGCACAGTCGACGACAGGGCAGTGGGTCCGCACTCGACGGATTCGACCGCCGCCGACCACGAACGACTGGTCCTCGAAGCACGCAACGTCGAGTTCGACTGGACGGAGCTGCCGTTTCACTACGTGCCCAATGAGCCGATGGCCACCCATGTGCTCAATGTCCTGCACCTGCTGCTGCCGGCCGGGGAAGAGTTCTTCGTCGAGGTCTTCAAGAAGACCTTGCCGCTGATCCGCGACGACCAACTGCGGCTGGACATCCAGGGATTCATCGGCCAGGAGGCCATGCACTCCCAGGCGCACTCCGGCGTGCTCGCCCATTTCGACGCCCAGGGCATCGACCTCACACCGTTCACCAACCAGATCCGCTGGCTGTTCCAGCGGCTGCTCGGCGAACGGTCCTACCGGAGCGAACGGCGGCGGCATTCCTGGCTGCTCGAGCAGGTGGCGATGATCGCCGCGGTGGAGCACTACACCGCCGTCCTGGGCGAGTGGGTGCTCGATTCGCCTGCACTCGACGCCGCCGGCGCCGATCCGGTGATGTTGGACATGCTGCGCTGGCACGGTGCCGAGGAAGTCGAGCACAAAGCCGTGGCTTTCGACACCATGAAGCACCTGCGGTCCGGGTACTGGCGGCAGGTACGCGCCCAGCTGGTGGTCGCGCCGGTGTTGCTGCTGTTGTGGATCCGCGGCGTGCGGTTCATGTTCTCAGTCGACCCGTGCGTGCCACCGGGCACCCGGGCGCGCTGGCGGGACTACCTGAAGGCCGCGCGTCGCGGACTGGTGCCGGGACCGCTACCGCTGATCCGGGCGGTCGGCTCGTACTACCGTCCGGGCTTCCATCCGTCGGAACTGGGCGGGCTGGAGCGTGCCGTCGAATATCTTGCGGTGTCGCCGGCGGCCCGCGCCTCGCACTGACCGATGAGCATTGTCGCCGCGTCCGACGGGGTCCCCCTGGCGGTTCACCGGTACAGCGAATTCGACCCGGGACGCCCGTCCGTGCTGGCCGTGCACGGTTATCCCGACAACCACCGGATCTGGGACGGCGTGGCCGAAAAGCTGGTGCCGCGGTACAACGTCGCTGCCTACGATGTGCGTGGTGCCGGCGAATCAGGTTGTCCGGCAAGCAGATCCGGGTACGCGCTGGAACAGTTGGTGACCGACCTGGACTCGGTGATCGACAGCCTCGGTGTCGGGCAGGTGCACCTGCTCGCGCACGACTGGGGATCGGTTCAGGGTTGGGCCGCGGTCAGCGACCGGCGTCTGGCACGCAAGATCGCCTCGTTCACCTCGATATCGGGGCCGCACCTACCGGCTGCCGGCCGGTTTCTCAGATCGGTGCGCACACCGCGGTCCGCCGCCGAGGTTGCCGGGCAGGTGATGTCCTCGGGGTACCTGGGACTGCTGCTGTGCCCGCGGGTACCGGAGTTGGCGTTCCGTTCCGGGCTCGGCGTGAAAGTCGTTGAGGCTGCGGAGCGTATCGGCCAGACGAGCACCCTGAGCCGGCGCGTCCGCCCGCCGCGTGCGATCGGCGACTACGTCAACGGGCTGAGTCTCTACCGGGAGAACCTGCCCGGACCGCTGGTGTCGCCGGGCGACGGACTGCCGGAAATCGAGGTCGCCGTCCAGGTGCTGGTACCGGGAAAGGACGTTTTCATCAAGCCGCCCCTGCAGCGGTACATCGGTGCGATTCCGCAGGGCGGCAGGGTGATTCCGATTCAAGGCGGCCACTGGGTGGTCACCTCGCGGCCCGATGTCGTGGCCCGACTGACGGGCGAGTGGATCGACCAGGCGGTGGAGGGTGACTCGCCGCGCGGCGCCTCAGTGGTCCGCGGCGGCCCGCGGGAGGTGCGCGGCAAACTGGCATTGGTCACCGGGGCGGGCGCGGGCCTCGGCCGGGCCGCTGCGGTGGAGTTGGCGCGCCACGGTGCCCGCGCGGTGGTGATCGTCGATCCAGACCTGGCCGCTGCCAATGAGACTGCAGACGCCGTCCGCGCGGCGTGTGCTGCGGTTGCGGTACACCGGGTCGACAGCACCGACGACGACGCGATCAACGACCTCGCCGCACGAGTGCGCGACGAGCACGGGGTGATCGACATCCTGGTGAATAACGCCGAAATCGGCAGGGCGGGCTGGTGGGGAACCAGCCGGGCGTTCGGTGCCCAGATGGTTGAACGCGGCGAGGGCGGCACGATCATCAATGTCGCCGCGGACGCGGCATACCTGCCCTCGACATCCATCAGCCCCAGCACCACCACGGCTGCGGTGCTGAACGACAGCAAATCCCTGCGCGCCGAATTCGCTGAGGAGGGCATCACCGTCACAGTCGTCCGCCTGGGCACCGCCAGCGCCGACATTGCCAAGAGCGCCAAGGCAATTGTCAAGGCCGTCCGGACCGGTGCGCCGGTGGTGCCCGTCGCCGCCGAGTCCAGACTCGGTCACGCGATGCGCCGCATCAGCGTCAGAACGCAGAAATAGGACTATGACAATGCCGGGGAGTATTTGGACGAGCAGACCCGCCGACCTGTACGGTCGCCGGGACCGGGACCGCTTCCTGACGGTGTTGTGGGGACTGCGCACCGTGATGGGCGGGTTGTCGGCGACCTCGCGGTGGACGCCGTCGCGGGTGTTGCCGGTGCGCCGGACGCACCGTGCGACGGTGACTGGACGCGAACTCGTGGCGCCGGACGTGGTGGCCCTGACGCTGGCTGACCCGGACGGGGGACTGTTGCCGTCCTGGACGCCGGGTGGACATGTCGACGTTCAGCTGCCCTCGGGGCGGCGTCGGCAATATTCGCTGTGCGGTCCGCCCGGGCGGCGTACGGACTACCGCATCGCGGTGCGCCGCATCGAGGACGGTGGCGGCGGTTCGATCGAGATGCACGACGCCTTCGATGTCGGTGACACGCTGGTGTTCGAAGGACCTCGCAACGCGTTCTATCTCGGTGCGTCCGAGCGCGATGTGCTGTTCGTGATCGGCGGCATCGGCGTCACGCCTATCCTGCCGATGATGCGGGTCGCGCAGCAACGCGGAATCGATTGGCGCGCAATCTATACCGGCCGTAGTCGGGAATACATGCCGTTGCTGGACGAGGTGGTGGCGGTGGCGCCGGAACGCGTGACGGTGTGGGCCGACGACGAGCGCGGCGGTTTCGCGCCGGTCGACGATCTGCTGGCCGGTGCCGGTCGGAGAACCGCGGTGTACGTCTGCGGACCGGCCGCCATGCTCGAGGCGGTCCGGGTGGCCCGCAACGAATATGCCGATGCACCACTGCATTACGAGCGGTTCAGTCCGCCGCCGATCGTCGACGGTGCTCCGTTCGAGCTCGAACTCGCCCGATCCGGGGACGTACTGAACATTCCGGCGAACCGTTCGGCGCTCGATGTCCTGCTCGACCACGATCCCACCACTGCCTATTCCTGTCAGCAGGGCTTCTGCGGCACCTGCAAAGTCAAAGTGCTTGCCGGAAAGGTAGATCGGCGCGGCCGCACCGCGGAAGGTGACGGCGAGATGCTCGTATGCGTGTCGCGGTCGCGGGGAGACCGGGTCGTCGTCGACGTCTAGAAGACCGACGTCTGCTCGAGGGTGTCGGCGAACTGCGTCAGATCGGCGGCGAACAGTGCGGGCTGTTCGAACGCTGCGAAGTGACCACCCCGGTCTTGGACCGCATAGTGCACCAGGTTGTAACGGGCAGCCGCCCAGGCCCGCGGTGTCTGCAGCAGTTCGCCGGGGTAGACGGCGTATCCGGTGGGCACGTCGACCCGGCCGGTCCACTCGTCCAGCGCGCCGGTGCCGGCCCGTCGCGATTCGCAGTAGAGGCGCGCCGCCGACGTCGCAGTGCCGGTCAGCCAGTACATCATCAGGTTGTCGATCAGCCGGTCGGTGCTGATCGGCATGCCGGCTGTGATGTCACACCACGCGTGGAACTTCTCGAGTATCCAACCCGCCAGGCCCACCGGTGAATCGTCCAACCCGAACCCCAGCGAATGTGGCCGCGTGGACTGCAATTCCAGGTAGGCGGTGCCATCCGTGGTGCGCTCCATACTGGCCGCAATCGCGGCGAGTTCGGATTCGGAGATGTCGGCCAACAGTTTCGGATCGTTCTGATCCGGCGGTGCGAACAACATGTTGGTGTGGATCGCTGCGACATGCGGCGGGTAGTGCTCACCGAGATAGCGGGTGACCAGCGCGCCCCAGTCCCCACCCTGGGCGACATAGCGTTCGTACCCGAGTTGGGCCATCACCTCGGCAACGGCGGCGGCGACGCGGGCGACGTCGACTCCCCGTTGCCGCGTCGGCCCGGAGAACCCGTACCCGGGCATCGACACGACAACGACGTGAAAACGCCGCCGCAGCAACGGTAGAGCGTCCAGAAACTCGACGATCGATCCCGGCCAGCCGTGCGTCACCACCAGCGGGATCGCATGCGGGTGTTCGGACTTCGCGTGCAGGAAGTGCACGCGCTGACCGGCCGCCTCGGTGATGAACGATCCCACCGCGTTGATCTCGGCTTCGGTGCGCCGCCAGTCGTAACGGTGCAGCCAATGCTCGATCACGTCCCTGAGGAATACCTGGTCGGTGCCGTAATCCCAATGAGCATCGGCGATTTCGGCCGGCCAGCGGGTGCGGGCCAGCCGGTGGCGCAGGTCGTCCAATTCGGAGTCGGGCACGTCGATGACATACGGCTGTATCGGGTTGCTTGTTCGGGGCGTAATCAGGGACGCGATCGCTGACGGGCTGGCGCTGGGCACAGACGTTTCGGCGCTGGTTTCGGGCGGTGCCGAGCGGTACAAGCGGTAGCCGACGTGTGGGACGGTCACGCCGGGCAGCAGCATCATCCCGTAGGTGCGGCCGTCGAGCTGGAAACCCTTCTTCTCGTAGAAGTCGCGGGCCAACCGGTTCTGGTCAGCACACCACAGAATCACGTCGTTGTCCGGGAAGGTCTGCGTCAGCTTGTCCAACACAAGTCCACCGACACCGTGCCGTTGGTGCTGTTCGGCGACATAGAGCGCGTCGAGCTGAATGTGCTCGGGACTGCTCAGGTCCGGGCCGAACAGCGCCATGCCGATCAGTTGGCCCCGCAGCTCCACGACCCACATCCGCCAGCCGCCACGCCGCAGAGTCACCGGATAGGTGATGTCCACCCAGATCTTGGGCGTGCTGAGCATGTCCAGTACGTGCGTCGCCACGATCCCGCGCCAGGACTGCCGCCACACCGGGTATTGCATGGCAGCGACCCTGGCGAATTCTTTCGGCCTTGCTTCGCGGATCCGGATGTCGCTGGATCTCACGCGCGCACCTCCGCCGTCGGATTTGGACATCGATTCCTCAGCTTAGAGATGCGCTACGGGTGCCCGATCCCGTCGCCTCGGCCCCGGGTGTAGACATCGGGTATCCCGTCGTGGTCGGCGTCCAGCTCTTCCTCCGCGCACAGTGTCCGATAGTGGCGGTTGCGCAACCTCAGCACTACCCCCGCGACGGTAGCTGCGATCAACGACCCGCTCAGGACACCGATCTTGACGAGTTCGTCGCGCTTGGAGCCGGCGCCGTAGGCGAGTTCTCCCATCAGTAACGACACCGTGAATCCGATCCCGGCCAGCAGCGCGAGGCCGAATACGTCGACCCACCGCAGCCCGGCATCGAGGGTGGCCCGGGTAGCTGCTGCTACCAGGCGAGCGGTGCCGAAGACGCCGAAGGTCTTGCCGATCACCAGCCCGGCGACGATGCCGATGGTGAGCGGGTCGGCGAGCGCGTCGAGAAATCCGTCGACCCCGCCGACCGTCACACCCGCGGCGAAGAACGCGAAGACAGGCACCGCGAAACCCGCAGACAACGGACGCAAGCGGTGCTCGAAATGTTCGGCCAGCCCCGGCCCGGCTTCGGGCCCGCCGGCATCGGTGCTGCGAACCACCGGGACGGTCAGACCCAGGAGGACGCCGGCGACGGTGGCGTGTACGCCGGATTCGTGGACGAGCGCCCAGGTCGCCAGCGCGAGTGGGATAAGCACCCACCAGGCACGCACCCGCCGCTGCACGCAGACGGCGAACAGCGCCAACGGCACCGCAGCGGTGACCAGGGCCCAGAAGCGGATCTGGTCGGTGTAGAAGACCGCGATCACGGTGATCGCCAACAAATCGTCCACGACGGCCAAGGTCAGCAGGAAGCTGCGCAGAGCCGACGGCAGGTGCGTTCCGATAACCGCCAGCACCGCGACAGCGAAAGCGATGTCGGTGGCTATCGGGATGGCCCACCCCCTCGTCACACCTGCGCCGACGTGGGCGGTGACGGCGACGAAAACCACAGCGGGCAAAACCATTCCGCCCACCGCCGCCACGATGGGCAACGCGGCACGCGCAGGGTCGCGCAGGTCTCCGGCAACGAATTCGCGCTTGAGCTCCAACCCCACGACAAAGAAGAAGATCGCGAGCAGTCCCTGGGACGCCCAGGTTCCGAGCGTCGCATTCAGATCAAGGCCGAGAACATCGGCGCCCAGTCGGTGATTCTTGAGCGAATCGTAGGCCGACGCCCAGGGGCTGTTGGCCAAGACCAACGCAATGGCGGACGCGACCAGCAGCAGCGCGCCACCCACCGTTTCCTTGCGGAGGATCGCTGAGATCCGCGATGCCTCGGACCAGGACCCGCGGGTGAGCAACAAGGTGGCACGCTTGAATGCACTTTCGGACACGGTGACCTCGATCCTTCGGCTGCGGCACGCGAACACGTTCACACCGCCGACCAGACTTCCCGGCACACCGCTTAGTGCTTTGCGGCAAATACTACGACAGGAAGCCCCGCCGCAAGGATGCGCCTACGGAGCCCTACCGACCGGTCAGAGCCCCGACAGGCGAACAGTAGGCTGCAGACCATGCGGGTAGGCGTACTGGGAGCTCGAGGCAAAGTCGGCGCGACGATGGTGCGGGCGGTCGAGGCGGCACCGGATCTGACCCTCTCGGCAGCGGTCGATGCGGAGGACGCGCTGAGCCTGTTGACCGACGGCAACACCGAGGTCGTCATTGACTTCACCCATCCCGACGTCGTGATGGGGAACCTGGAGTTCCTGATCGACAACGGAATTCACGCTGTCGTGGGTACCACCGGCTTCACTGCGGAGCGCATCGACCAGGTCGAGTCCTGGCTGGCCGCCAAGCCCGGGACCGCTGTGCTGATCGCGCCCAACTTTGCCATCGGGGCCGTGCTGTCCATGCACTTCGCCCAGCAGGCCGCACCGTTCTTCGATTCGGTCGAGGTCATCGAACTTCATCACCCGCACAAAGCCGACGCCCCGTCGGGCACGGCGACCCGCACCGCCAAGCTGATTGCCGCGGCCCGAAAAGATATGCCGCCCAACCCCGATGCCACCAGCACCAGCCTGCCCGGAGCGCGTGGCGCAGACGTCGACGGCGTGCCGGTTCATGCGGTGCGGCTGGCCGGGCTGGTCGCCCACCAGGAGGTGCTGTTCGGCACCGAGGGAGAGACGCTGACCATCCGCCACGACAGCCTCGATCGCACCTCCTTCGTGCCGGGTGTGCTGTTGGCGGTACGACGCATTCAGGAGACCCCCGGCCTGACCATAGGCATAGAGTCGCTGCTCAACCTGCAATGACGGACTCCGCCCGCACGGTACGAATTCAGCTGCTCATCACCTTCCTGTGCGTGGCGATGCTGGCGTACTTCGTCATGCTCGGCCGCGTCGCCGTGGTGATGATCCAGTCGGGTCGGCCGGCCGCCGTGGGTCTGGGACTCGCGGTGCTGGTACTGCCGTTCCTCGGGTTGTGGGCGATGGTCGCGACGCTCCGGGCCGGGTTTGCGCACCAGAAGCTGGCCCGCCAAATAGCCTACGAGGGAATGGAACTCGACGTCAGCACGTTGCCGCGACGAGCGTCCGGACGGATCCGGCGCGATGCCGCCGACGCACTGTTCGCCACCGTGCGCTCCGAGGTGGAAGACGACCCCGATGATTGGCGCCGCTGGTATCGCCTGGCGCGGGCGTACGACTACGCGGGCGACAGGCGTAGAGCTCGCGAGGCGATGAAGACCGCCGTGCAGCTGGAGGCGCGAGGATGAGCAAGAAGCTGTTGATCGTCCATCACACTCCGTCCCCGCACTGCCAGGAAATGCTCGAAGCAGTCGTCGCCGGCGCGACCGACCCCGAGATCGAGGGCGTCGAGGTCATCCGGCGCCCGGCGTTGACGGCGTCCCCGGTCGAGATGCTCGAAGCCGACGGCTACCTGTTGGGCACCCCGGCCAACCTCGGTTACATCTCGGGGGCTCTCAAGCACGCCTTCGACCAGAGCTATTACCAGCTCCTCGACTCCACCCGTGGCCGCCCTTTCGGGGTCTACCTGCACGGCAACGAAGGCACGGAGGGCGCCGAACGCGCCATCGAAGGCATCGCCGCCGGCCTGGGCTGGATGAAAGCCGCCGACCATGTGCTGGTATCGGGCAAGCCGACCAAGGCCGACCTCGAAGCGTGCTGGAACCTTGGGGCCACGGTCGCAGCAACACTCATGGAATAGCCTGCGCTGCAACAGAATCAAGCACAGCGTAGCTGTGAGGCTGAGAGTCGGCGTCGACACCGGAGGATGCCTCGGGCATGATGGCGGAATCCGCGATCGTCGACATTCAGGACCACCGAGAGCGAGGTCCGGGCATGCCCACCACTGCCCCCGTCATCGAAATCCCGCGCAGCCACAACCCATTCCCGCGAACGGGGGTGTCGGTGGATGCGCGCGGCGTCCCGCACTACGACGACCTCCCGGCCACCCTGTTGGACATGCTCGCCGAGCAGGTCGACGCCCACCCGGACAGCGAAGCCGTGATCGAACTCGGTTCGCAACGGTTGACCTATCGCCAGCTGTGGGACCGTGCGGCACGGGTAGCCGGCGGGCTGCGAGCGGGCGGTCTGAAACCAGGCGAGCGCGTCGCGGTGCGTTATCCCGCGGGGGTGAAGTGGGTGCTGGCGTTCTGGGGCACGGTGATGGCCGGAGGCGTTGCGGTGGCCGTCAATACGCGCTCTGCCCAGCCGGAGGTCGACTTCGTGTTGTCCGATGCCGGAGCCCATGTCGACCTTGCCGGGGACGCACCGTTGCCTGACGGCTCGCCCTATGTGACCGAACACCTCACCAGCACAGATGTCGCCGCGTTGTTCTACACCTCGGGCACCACCGGTCATCCCAAAGGGGTACCGACCACGCACGAGGCATTTATGACCAACACCGAGAATGCGGTCCGATGCCTGCAACAGCCCAGAGACATCGGTGCGGATCTGCGCACCTTGATTTCGGTGCCGCTGTTTCACGTAACAGGTTGCAACTCACAGCTTCTGGCCGCGACTCGGCTGGGTGGGGCGGCGGTGATCATGGCCGCTCTCAATCTCGAACAGCTGATGGACACCCTGACTGCCGAGCGGATATCGGTCCTGGTCACCGTCCCTGCCATCTACTCGCTGTTGTTGCGGTACAAAAGCTTTGGCGCAACGGATGTGTCCGGTGTGCGCTGGGCCGGTTACGGCGGCGCACCGATCGCGCCCGCGTTGGTGCAGGCGGTCAAGTCGGCGTTTCCAAAAGCCAGGGTGTTCAACGGATACGGCATGACCGAGAGTGCGTCGCTGATGACCGTCCTGCCCCACGAGGAGGCGATCGAGCACGCGGACTCGGTCGGTTATGCGGTTCCCTCGGTGGATCTGGGCCTGATCCCACTCGAGGACAAGCCGGGTGGTCTCGTCGGCGAGTTGGTGACGAGAGGCGCCAACATCACCGCCGGATACTGGAACCGCCCGGAGGCCACCGCCGCCACCGTCGTGGACGGCTGGCTGCACACCGGCGACGTGGTCCGAGTTGACGACGCCGGCCGCGTGCACATCGTCGACCGGCTCAAGGACATCGTCAATCGCGGTGGGGAGAACATCTCCAGCGTCGAGGTCGAGGCGGCGTTACTGGGAGCGCCCGGTGTCCTGGACGCCTGTGTGCTCGCGGTGCCCGACGAGGTCATGGGCGAGAAGGTCGGTGCCGTGCTGTGCGGAGAACAGGTGGATGTGGCCGCGGTCCTCGACCACTGCCGCAACTCGCTGGCCGACTTCAAAATACCGCAGTACGTCTGCGTCGTAACGACGCCGCTGCCCCGCAATGCAGGTGGCAAACTGCTCAAAGGTCGACTCCGCGAGCAGGTTCAGTGGGGACCGGCGTTGCGCTGACTCGCATGAAAAGACGGCGGGATGATACCCGTCACCAGGTAATTACGGCAACCGTTGTGTTCATTAGAATTTGCCATGAGTTAGGGCCGCAGTCCGGCGACGAGACTGTCGCTGACGGAAGATTGTTGCTGACGTAGATGCCTGGGGGAGTGTCGACGGCCGCGGCCTCGACCGGGATGGGACCTGCCTAGTGGATTTTGGAGCGCTGCCGCCGGAGGTCAACTCCGCCCGCATGTACTCCGGCGCGGGCGTTTCGCCCTTGCTCGCGGCCGCTGGCGCGTGGAACGGCATCGCTTCGGAGTTGAACGCGGCAGCATCCTCCTTCGATGCGGTCATCACCCGGTTGATCACCGACGAGTGGACGGGTACTGCGTCGCTGCTGATGGCGGCCGCAGTGCAGCCCCACGTGGCGTGGCTGTCCTACACCTCGGAATGCGCGGCCTTCGCCGCGACGCAGGCGATGGCCTCCGCGGCGGCCTTCGAGCAGGCATATGCCATGACGGTGCCACCCGCCGAGGTGGCCGCAAACCGCGCGCTGCTTGCCCGACTGGTAGCGACCGACACCTTCGGGCACAACGTGGCGGCCATTGCCGCCACCGAGGCTCGCTACTGCGAAATGTGGGCCCAGGACGCTTCGGCGATGTACAGCTACGCCGCTAGCTCGGCCGCGGCGGCCAAACTGAATCCCCTCACCGACCCGGCGCCCGTCGCCGATGCGGCCGGGGCCGCTAACCAGGCCGCCGCCGTTGCGCAGTCCGCCGCGGTGGGGCAGGCCGCCGCCACCGGTCCGGCGGAGCTCCGTGGCCTGATCGCCAGCGGTCCGGAGGCGGTCACCGGTCTCGCGGCCCCCGGCGCGGCAGAGGCTTCGAACTGGATGGAGCTGCTGGTCGCATTCGATCGCGCCGACCTCTGGTGGGTCGAATCGCTCAACCATCAGCGAGCGACCTACTGGGACTACGGTGTCGGCTGGCCGATGGGCGGCGACGAGGAGGAAGAGATCGAAACCATTGCCGGCGCGGCCGATTCGGGTATCCGGCCCGCGCCGTTGACGCGCTCCATGAACGCGGGCGCGCCGCCGGTGGCTCACCTGGGCAAAGCCCTGCTCGTCGGCGAATTGTCGGTGCCGGCGAACTGGCCGGTCGCCGCGCCGGTGACCACCGAGCGCCCGGCCGTGGAAGCCACCGGCTGGACGGTTGGCGACAAGGATGAAGAGCCGTCGGTAGCTCCCGGCATGGTGGCAGTCGCGCACGGATCCGGCCGCGGGTCAGTGCCGCGGTACGGCGTCAAGCCGATCGTGATGCCCACCCAGGGTGTCTTCTGAGCGGTCCGTAGGCTTGGCCCATGCGGCCACCACCGCGCGATGACCACACGACGCTGCTCATCGCCAACCGCGGCGAAATCGCCCTGCGCATCGTGCGCACCGCAATCGAATTAGGTATCCGGACGGTGGCAATTTATGCCGCCGACGACGCCGACAGTCCACACGTGCACGCCGCCGACGAAGCAATCGCTTTGCCCGGCAACGGGGTATCCGCCTACCTGGACGGGGAGTCGATCCTCGCCGCGGCAGCACGCTGTGGTGCGCGACTGATTCATCCCGGTTACGGATTCCTCAGCGAGAGCGCAGATTTCGCCCGCGCCTGCGCGTCCGCGGGGCGCACGTTCGTCGGGCCCGCCCCCGAGGTGCTGGACCTGGTCGGCAACAAGTCATCGGCACGCGCCGCCGCAACCGATGCCGGCGTGCCGGTGCTTCCGGCTACCGACGGGCCGAGCAGCATCCAGGACGTCCGCGAATTCTTCGCGGCCCAGGACGGCGACATCATGATCAAGGCGCTGGCCGGAGGCGGTGGCCGCGGCATGCGCAAGGTACACAGCGTCGATGAGATCGACGCTGCCTTTCGGCAATGCGCCGCGGAGGCGCAGCTGGGCTTCGCCGATTCGAGCTTGTTCGCCGAGGCGGTGCTGCCCACCGCACGGCACATCGAAGTGCAGATCGTTGCCGCGCCGATGGGTCACCAGACGCGTGCGCTGGCCCTGGGTGACCGGGATTGCAGCATCCAGCGGCGCTTTCAGAAGCTCATCGAAATCGCTCCTGCACAACAGCTCTCCGACCAGTTGCGGCGCAGTCTGCACGAGGCAGCGGTCCGGTTGTGCGCGCGGGCGCGGCTACGTGGTGTGGCCACCGTCGAATTCCTGCTCAGCGGTGATGAATTCGTGTTCCTCGAAGTCAACCCACGGATCCAGGTGGAGCACACCGTCACCGAGGAGGTGACCGGGGTCGATCTGGTCGCAGTGCAGTTGGCCATCGCCGGCGGCGCGTCGTTCTACGAGCTGGGTCTGCCGGCCGGAATCGGCTCGGATGGCATCGAAGTGATCGGCGAGCCTGCGGCGCGGACAGGTATCGCAATTCAAACCCGGGTCAACGCAGAGACTTTCGGGGCCGACGGTTCCGTCCTCCCGGCTACCGGAACCCTGAGCGTATTCTCGCCGCCGAGCGGACCAGGGGTGCGGGTGGATACCTACGGCCGCGCGGGCCTGGTGTTGAGCCCCAGCTATGACTCGCTGCTCGCCAAGGTCGTCACCCATGTACGGAGCTCGTCGTTTTCCGCCGCGGTCCGTAAGGCGCGCAC
This sequence comes from Mycobacterium sp. NGS24, assembly GCF_059813065.1. Classification (NCBI taxonomy): domain Bacteria; kingdom Bacillati; phylum Actinomycetota; class Actinomycetes; order Mycobacteriales; family Mycobacteriaceae; genus Mycobacterium; species Mycobacterium sp. NGS24. The sequence continues at coordinate 135,563 of NZ_JCALDW010000010.1, read as the reverse complement.
TGCGTTGGCGGAGTTCAGCATCGAAGGCGTCGGCACGAACATCGAGTTACTACGAGAACTCATGTCCGACAGCCAGTTTCAATCCGGTACGGCATCGACGAGCCTGCTCGACGACAAGCTCCCCGAGCTGACGGCCGCCGTGAAGCCACACCAGCAGCACCAGCACACCCATGTCGAGCTCTACCCGGGTGAAGAAGTGTTGCGTGCCCAACTGGCCGGCACGGTGATCGAGGTGGTTCCCGAGGGAGCGGACGTGGCAGCAGGCGGTCAGGTGGTGGTGCTCGAAGCGATGAAGATGCAGCACGTGCTGGTGGCGCCGCAGTCGCTGCGGACGGTTCGCAGCCTGGTTGCGCCGGGTCAGGTCGTCGGCACCGGCGACCCGCTCGTGGTCTTCGCCGGCGCCGGAGCTGGTGCGGACAAGGGATCCAGCTCAGCCGCAGTCGATCTCGACCGCCCCCGGGCTGATCTCGACGAGGTGCGGCGGCGGCATGCGATGACTCTGGACGAGGCCCGCCACGCGGCAGTGGCCAAACGGCACAAGCAGGGCCGGCGGACCGCCCGCGAGAACATCGCCGACCTGGTCGATCCCGGCAGTTTCATCGAGTACGGTGCGCTGGCGATCGCCGCTCAGCGCAGCAGGCGTACCGAGGAGGACTTGATCGCCAACACTCCGGCGGACGGCCTGGTGGCAGGCCTGGCAACCATCGGCGCAGATACCTTCGGGCGCGAGGCCGCTGAGGTGGTGGTGGTGTCCTACGACTACACCGTGCTCGCCGGGACGCAAGGCATGCGCAATCACGCCAAAACCGACCGTGTATTCGACCTGGCAGTCCGGAAACTGTTGCCGGTGGGGCTGTTCGCCGAAGGCGGCGGCGGCAGGCCCGGAGACACCGACGTAGGCGGGCACGCCGGGCTGGATGTGCCGACGTTCCGGGTGCTTGCAGAGATGTCCGGGCGCGTCCCGCTGGTGTCGATCGTGTCCGGGCGTTGCTTCGCCGGCAACGCCGCGCTGGCCGGGGTGTGTGACGTCATCATCGCTACGCCGGATGCCAACATCGGCATGGGCGGGCCGGCGATGATCGAGGGCGGCGGGCTCGGGGTCTACCCCCCGGAGGCGATCGGACCTATCGAGGTGCAGCGGCGCAACGGCGTGGTCAGTCTGGTGGCCCGCGACGAGTCGCATGCCGTGTCGCTGGCCAAGCGTTATCTGTCGTACTTCCAGGGTGACGTCCGCGACTGGGAGGCGCCCGATCCTCGGCTTGCCCGGCAAGTGGTGCCGCAGAACCGACTACGTGCCTACGACGTGCACCGGGCGATCGATTCGATCGCGGACGTCGGGTCGGTGCTGGAACTGCGGCCGGAGTACGGCGTCGGCATCGTCACCGCACTGGTGCGTGTTGAGGGCGTGGCATACGGGCTGATCGCCAACAGCAGCCACCACCTCGGCGGTGCCATCGACGCCGAAGCCGCCGATAAGGCCGGCGATTTTCTGTCGAGGTGCGACGCGTTCGGATTGCCGATCGTTTCGCTGTGCGACACACCGGGATTCATGGTGGGCCCGGAAGCAGAGAAGGAAGCTGCCGTACGCCGTTTCGGCCGCATGTTCATTGTCGGCGCGCAGTTGACGGTGCCCTTCGGCATGGTCATCCTGCGCAAGGGTTACGGACTGGGTGCGATGGCCATGGCCGGCGGATCGTTCCACGCGCCGCAGTTCACGATCGCGTGGCCGACCGGGGAGATCGGCGGCATGGGGCTGGAAGGTGCTGTGCGACTTGGTTTCAGCAAGGAACTCGCCGCCGCCGCTGACGACTCAGAGCGGCAGGCACTCTTCGACAAACTCGTCGCAGCCGCGTACGAACACGGCAAGGCGTTGCGTGCGGGCACCACGTTCGAACTGGACGACGTCGTCGATCCCGCGGCGACCCGGGCCTGGATCACCAGGCTCCCGGGCCACCGAGGGTGAGGATGTGTCTAGCCGTGTCCAGAGCCGCAGCCGACACCGGGCAGACAGCCTTCGCCGCCGGGAATCCCGTTCGGACCGAAGAACTGGCCACCCTCGCCGCAGCCGACGCCCGGAATGCAGCCCTGACCGCCAGGACCGCCACCAGGTCCGCCGTTGACGCCGCCGGAGCCGCAGTTGCCGTTCGGGTCGCAACCGCCGCCGCCGGGGTCAAGCGGGATGAAGTGGGTGATGCCGGTGCTGGGAGCGCCCGGCCCCGACGCGACAACGTCGGCGGAGGCCAGTGGCGCCGCAGCGATCGCTGTAGCGACGGCCCCGGCCACCACCAGTGGTTTCAGTGAAATGAATTTCGATAACATGCGTTTCGCATACCACGCGTGCGCAAATTCAAACCTCGCAGATCGCAACCCTACTTCCAAGCGACAGAAGGCGTTCCCACCATGACTTCAACAGACCTGACCGGCCGCACCGCTATCGTCACCGGCGCCTCCCGCGGCATCGGGTTGGCGATCGCGCAACAGCTCGCCGAGGCCGGCGCGAACGTCGTCCTCACCGCGCGTAAGCAGGAAGCGGCCGAGGCGGCGGCAGCGGAGGTCGCCGGTACTGCGCTGGGCGTCGGCGCGCACGCCGTGGACGAGGACGCCGCGCGCCGGTGCGTCGATCTCACGCTCGAGCGTTTCGGCCGGGTGGACATCCTGATCAACAACGCCGGTACCAACCCGGCCTACGGACCGCTGATCGACCAGGACCACGCTCGGTTCAGCAAGATCTTCGACGTCAACCTGTGGGCGCCGTTGTTGTGGACGTCGCTCGTCGTCAAATCGGGGATGGGTGAGCACGGCGGTGCAATCGTGAACACCGCTTCGATCGGCGGCATGCATCAGTCGCCGGCCATGGGCATGTACAACGCCACCAAAGCCGCACTGATCCACGTGACCAAGCAACTGGCACTTGAACTTTCGCCGCGGGTACGGGTCAACGCGATCTGTCCGGGCGTGGTGCGCACCAAGCTCGCCGAGGCACTGTGGAAGGACCACGAAGATCCGCTGGCCAGTTCCATCGCACTGGGCAGGATCGGTGAACCAGACGACGTCGCGGCTGCGGTGGCGTTCCTGGTGTCCGATGCCGCCAGCTGGATCACCGGCGAGACCATGGTGATCGACGGTGGTCTGCTGCTAGGCGCAGCGCAGGGATTTCAGGCCAGATGATCAGCGAGGACCTGGCCCAACGGGTGCAGGAGTTACTCGACCGGCACCCTCCCGCCAGCACCGAAACGCGGGAATTCCTCGGCGCTCAATACGACGCCGGACTGGCGTGGGTGCACCTGCCGGTGGGCTTCGGCGGGCTCGGCCTGCCCCGGGCCGCACAGGAGAAGGTCGACCTGGAACTGGCCGCGGCCGGCGCACCGGTGGGCGGCACCCCGAAGAATTACATCGGCATGGGGATGGCGGCGCCGACCATCGCGGCGTTCGGTACCGACGAGCAGAAACGAAAGTTTCTGCGCCCGTTGTTCACCGGTGAGCAGATCTACTGCCAGTTGTTCAGTGAACCGGGAGCGGGATCAGACCTGGCCGCCGCGGCCACCCGCGCGGTACGCGACGGCGATGAATGGATTGTCAACGGACAGAAGGTGTGGACGTCGCAGGCCCAGCATGCGCACATGGCCATCCTGGTCGCCCGCACCGACCCCACCGTTCCCAAACACCTTGGCCTGACATACTTTCTGTGCGATGTGACGCAACCGGGGGTGGAGATCCGGCCGCTGCGGCAGATCACCGGCGAGGCGGAGTTCAATGAAGTGTTCCTCACCGACGCCCGGGTGCCCGACGCCAACCGGCTGGGTCCGGTAGGGGGCGGATGGCGGGTTGCCACAACCACACTGAACAACGAACGCGTCGCAATCGGCACGCGGGCCGGGGTGCCGCGCGAAGGCGGTCATATCGGCAAGGTCACCGGGGCCTGGCGGGACCGGCCCGGGCTACGCAACCCCGCAATGCACGACGAACTGATGCGGTTATGGGTGGCCGCGGAAGTCTTCCGGCTCAGCGGCGAACGGCTGCGCCAGCAAGCGGTCGCCGGGCAACCCGGGCCCGAAGGCGCCGGCATGAAGGTGATGTTCGCCGAACTGGCCCAAGCGATTTCGGGTTTCGAAGTCGAGTTGCACGGTGAGCACGGGCTGCGCTACGACGATTGGACGCTGCGCCGCCCGGAAGTGGTCGACCTGACCGGCCGCGGCCCCGGATATCGCTACCTGCGGGCTCGCGGCAACTCGATCGAAGGCGGAACGTCGGAAATCCTGCGCAACACCGTCTCCGAGCGGGTACTGGGTCTGCCCGGGGAACACCGCGTCGACAAGGACGTCGCCTGGAAGGACATCCCCCGATGACAGACCTGCTGTATTCCGACACCGAGGAGGCACTGCGCGAGAACGTTCGGCAGTTGTTCGCCGAGCGGTGCCCGCCGGAAACCGTCACCAAGTCCTATGATTTTCCGCCGCAAGACTTTTCACCGGTATGGCACACGCTGGCCGCGGAGCTTGGGGTGGCGGGCCTGCTGGTACCGGAATCGCTCGGTGGGGCGGGTGCCGGCGCACGCGAGGCCGCGGTGGTGATGGAGGAGATCGGCCGGGCCGTCGCTCCGGTGCCGTTCCTGTCCAGCGCGGTAGTCGCGACGGTGGCGCTGTTGACGGCCGGAGACACCGAGACGGTGTCCGCGCTGGCCTGCGGCGAGGTCACTGCTGCACTGGTGGTGCCGCTGACCACCGCGCCGTGGGATGCGGTCACGGGGTTGCCGGGCGCCGACGGGCTGAGCGGCGTGGTCAACACTGTCGCCGGCGCTGCTGAAGCCGACGTGCTTGTGGTGCCGGTCGCCGGGGTCGATGGCGTTGAGCTGCATACTGTTTCGCGGGATGCGACCGGCGTCGACGTGTCGCCGGTGCTGGCCCTCGACATGACCAGACCCCTTGCCGACGTGCGATTTTCCGGTGCCGCGTCCAGGCGGGTCGGCGCGGGGGCGGATGCGATCACCGCGGCGTTACAGCTGGGGGTGGCGTTGCTGGCCGCCGAGCAGCTCGGGCTGATGCAGTGGTGTTTCGACACCACACTGCGATATGTGAAGGAACGCAAGCAGTTCGGTCGTGCGATCGGGTCGTATCAGGCGATCAAGCACCGGTTGGCCGATCTGTGGTTCGAGGTGAGCTCGGCGACGTCGGCAGCCCGCTACGCTGCCGACACGAACGCCCGCGGTGATCAGGATTCGGCGGTCGCGGCGTCCGTCGCGCAGGCCTTCTGCAGCGGCGCGGCCGTGCATGCCGCCGAGGAGTGCGTGCAGTTGCACGGGGGCATCGGGATGACCTGGGAGTATCCCGCGCACCTGTACCTCAAGCGTGCCAAGAGCGACCAGTTGGCGTTCGGCACCGAGTACCGGCACCGGTCGCGCCTGGCCGAACTGGTCGACCTGCCGGTCAGCTGACTGCTAACTGAGCGCCGATTCGAAGGTCTCCCTCAACGCCGCCCAGTGCCGATCGGCGGCGGCGACGTCATAGGGGCCATTGTCGGGTACCGCGAACCCGTGGCCGGCCCGGTACCACTCGATGGTGTGCCGCACGCCCGCGGCCGTCAGTGCCTTGCCGAGCTGTTCGGCCTGATCGGCGGTGAACGACGGGTCCTTCTCGGCGCCGCCCACATACACCACCGCGTTCATCCGGTCGGCCAGCAGGTGCGGGCTGTATTCGTTGTCCGTCACCAGACCGCCGCCGTGGAACGATGCTGCCGCAGCCACCCGCTCCGGCAGCCGTCCGGCCAGCAGCACCGAGATGCGGCCACCCATGCAGTAGCCGCAGACGCCGAAGCGATCCCCGGTGACCTCGGGACGGCTCGCCAGATAGTCGAAGTAGGCGCCGGCATCCCGGGTGATCCGGTCCGGCGTCAAGGTGCCGATCATGAACATGATGCGGGCGCGTTCCTCGGCGTCGCCGAAGGCGCTCGTCATGTCGAACGGGGCCCAGTCACCCTCGCGGTAGTACACGTCGGGAAGCAGCACGGCGTAACCGAATCCGGCCAGCTTGGCCGCCATCTCGTCGAAGGTGTCGCGCACACCGCCAGCGTCGGGGAACATGATCACGCCGGGCCAGGGGCCCGTGCCGTCGGGCGTGAAGAAGCGCACCGGACAGGTGCCGTCGGGAGTGGTGACGCTATCAGTGATTTTCGGCATGGCTCCCGTTCTACTCCAGACGCTTCCACGTATCCAATGGCGTCGACCCGCGGCGCCCGGCTTCGCCGCGCTTGCGATCGCCGCGTCATCTATGGCGTTGACCCGCGGCGCCCGGCTTCGCCGCGCTTGCGATCGCCGCGTCATCTATGGCGTTGACCCGCGGCGCCCGGCTTCGCCGCGCTTGCGATCGCCGCGTCATCTATGGCGTCGACCCGCGGCGCCCGGCTTCGCCGCGCTTGCGATCGCCGCGTCATCTATGGCGTCGACCCGCGGCGCCCGGCTTCGCCGCGCTTGCGATCGCCGCTATCCTGACCGCGTGCCTGTTGCGACGCCCTACGAGGATCTGTTGCGCCTAGTCCTCGAGACCGGGACGGCCAAATCCGACCGCACCGGTACCGGGACCCGCAGCCTGTTCGGCCAGCAGCTGCGATACGACCTGTCGGCCGGGTTTCCGCTGCTCACCACCAAGAAGGTGCACTTCAAGTCGGTGGTGTATGAGTTGCTGTGGTTCCTACGCGGTGAGTCCAACATCGGCTGGCTGCACCAGCACGGCGTCACCATTTGGGACGAATGGGCAAGCGACACAGGAGAACTCGGCCCGATCTACGGTGTCCAGTGGCGGTCCTGGCCGACGCCGGATGGTGCGTACATCGACCAGATCAGTGCCGCGCTGGAGTTGCTGCGTACCGATCCGGACTCGCGGCGCATCATCGTCTCGGCCTGGAACGTCGGCGACATCCCGCAGATGGCGCTGCCGCCATGCCACGCGTTCTTCCAGTTCTATGTGGCCGACGGCCGGCTGAGCTGCCAGCTCTACCAGCGCAGCGCCGACCTGTTTCTCGGGGTGCCGTTCAACATCGCCAGCTACGCCCTGCTCACCCACATGATGGCCGCTCAGGCCGGACTGGCGGTCGGTGAGTTCGTCTGGACCGGTGGAGACTGCCACATCTACGACAATCACGTCGAACAGGTGGCGCTGCAGCTGCGTCGCGAACCTCGTCCCTATCCGAAACTTGTTCTGAAGCAACGGAATTCGATCTTCGATTACACCTATGACGACGTCGTCGTGGAGAACTACGACCCGCACCCCGCAATCAAAGCACCTGTAGCTGTATGACGGCCCTGGTCTGGGCGCAATCCACGTCCGGTGTGATCGGCCGCGGTGGCGACATCCCGTGGCGCCTGCCCGAGGACCTGGCCCGGTTCAAGCAGCTGACGATGGGGCACACGGTGGTGATGGGTCGGCATACCTGGGACTCGCTGCCCGCCCGGGTGCGGCCGTTGCCGGGGCGCCGCAACATCGTGCTGTCCCGCCAGGCCGGCTTCACCGCGGACGGTGCCCAAGTGATGGGATCGTTGGACCAGGCGTTGACCGCAGACGACACGTGGATAATTGGCGGCGGGCAGATCTATGCGCTGGCGTTGCCGCTGGCCACCCGGTGTGAAGTCACCGAGGTCGATATTGAACTGCCGCGCGACGACGAAGACGCGCTGGCCCCCCTGCTCGACGAGGCGTGGGTGGGTACAACGGGGGAATGGCTGGTCAGCCGCGAAGGACTGCGGTACCGGTTCCACAGCTATATACGGCCGTAACTGCCGGCCCGCCGCGTCTGACGTGGTCGCCACGGTAGGCCGGGAAGTGAAGAAGGGGGAATGCAAATGGTGACCGAACCCGTCAAGACATTCGCCCGCAGGTTCCGGGGCTACGACCCGGCCGCGGTCGATGCGCACATCGAGGCGCTGACCACCAGGCAGCAGCTGTTGCGCGACGACGTCGAGAGTCTCCGGACCCGGTTGACGGAATCCGGCGAGCAGGCGGCGGCGCTGCGCAACGAGGTCGACCTGCTCATCGAAACGTCGGATTCGCCGCACGCGGTGCAGCAGCGGATGGCGAAGATGCTGCGCCGTGCCGTCGACGAGGTGTCCCAGATGCAGGCCGAGGCGCAAGCCGAAGCCGACGCGCTCCTTGCCGAGGCTCGGGCCGAGGCTGAAGCGGAGCGGCGCAAGCACGAAGAGCTGGTGGCGGGCCTGGTCGCGCGGCAGCAGGAAATGGAAGCCGAGTACGCCGAGACCAAGCAGCGCCTCGAGGCCGAACTGGCCGCCATGCGCGCCGAGACGCGATCGGCCATCGACGACGCCTGGCAGGAAAGTCAACGCGAGCGCGACCAACTCCTGGCCGACACCAAACAGGAAGCCGATCATTACCGTGAGCAGGCCCGGCGCGCTGTGGTCGAGGCGGCCCGGCAGCGGATCAAGGTGCTGGAGCAGCTGATGGGCGTCTACCGCGACCTGGAATCGATTCCGGCTGCTCTGCAGGCGGCACACGACGCCGAGGTGGCATTCGGGGAACAGGGCAACTCGGCCGACACCAACGGCGCAGCAGGCCGGAAAGTCGCCGCGGGATAGCCGGCGGCAATACGGCCGTTGACTGCAACGAACCGGTAGTCTCGGCGCGGTGTCGGTCCGCATTCCCAGGCTGACCACCGCGCAGGCCAGGCGGATAGCCGTGGCGGCGCAGGGATTCGGCACACCGCGGCCCCAGGCTCCCATCACCCGTGCGCAGCTGCGGCGGCTGATTTCGCGGATCCAGGTGCTACAGCTGGATTCCGTGTCGGTGGCGGTGCGCGCGCATTACGCCCCGGTGTTCAGCCGGCTCGGACCTTATGACCGCGATGTGCTGGATCGCGCCGCGTGGGGGCCACGAAGCGCACGGCTGTTCGCCGAATACTGGGCGCACGAAGCTGCGCTGATGGCGGTGGACGATTGGCCGTTGATGCGCTGGCGGATGCGGCAATACCGGCACGGCCGGTGGGGGGTCCATATCGTCAAAGCCAACCCACAACTCGCCGACGACGTCCTGGCCGCTGTTGCCGAACTCGGGCCCAGCACCGCCGGTGAGATCGAAACGCATCTCGAAGCGGAACCCCGCGGCGCGCGGGGACCCTGGTGGGGGCGTAGCGACACCAAGTGGGTTGCCGAGGCGCTGTTCGCCGCCGGGGTGTTGACGACGGCCACCCGGGTCGGATTCGCACGGCACTACGACCTGGTGGAACGCGTGTTGCCGGCCGACGTGCTGGCCCGCAACGTCGACGACGACGAGGCCATCCGCGAACTCGTGCTGCGGGCGGCCACCGCGCTGGGGGTGGGTACCGAAGCCGACATCCGCGACTACTTCCGGCTGTCCGCGCAGCAGGTCAAACCGGCGGTAGCCGAGTTGGTCGCCCACGGTGAGATCGAGCCGGTGGAGGTTGACGGCTGGACGGCACCGGCATACCTACGGGCGCGTTCGGTGCCTCGCTACGACCGCGGCACCGCGTTGCTGTGCCCGTTCGACCCGCTGATCTTCTTCCGGCCGCGGGTGGAGCGGCTGTTCGGCTTTCACTACCGCATCGAGATCTACACGCCGGCGGCCAAACGGCAGTACGGCTACTACGTGTGGCCCTTGCTGTTGGACGGTCAATTGGTGGCGCGGGTGGACCTCAAGGCTGACCGCGGCGCCGATGCGCTGCGGGTGCTGGGTGCGTTTGGGGAGCCCGGGATCGATCGCCGGCGGGTAGCGGGGGCGCTGGCCGGGGAGCTGGCGTCGATGGCGAGGTGGTTGGGCTTGAGCGGGGTCTCGGTGGCCGATCGGGGTGATCTGGCGGCTGAACTGGAAACGGCCTGCGGGCAGTCGGGCTGATGAACAGGACCGACACGGTGAAACTGAGCGGTCAGCTGGAACTTTCGCAAGCCGAAGCGACGGCTACCCACATCGCGTCGACCGACGATGAGATCAGCCACCTGGGGTGGCCTATCGCTGGTGGCGCGGGACTGCCCCAGCTCTCGCCAACGGTATGTGTCTATCAACACATGCCGTTGTTTCTTCAGTCGGAGCCGTTGGCGGAGATCGAGACGGCCGGCCGTACGGCGGTACGCCGGTCGTCGAACAGGCTGTAGAAGCCGTCGACGAGAAGGTCGCGCGATTGACGAGGGAGTTGCTTGAGGCGTTCGGCGAATCGGCGTTGAGCTGACCACGCTGCCGACCAGGTCGAGCAACTCATCCCCGCGGTGGAGCAAAACCTGCCCAAACCGGCCGACGCCGGTACCGGTACCGCGGGTTAAGGTGAGCGCCGTGGCCCAGACCGCACCGCTCCGCGTGCAACTGATCGCCAAGACCGACTTCCTGGCGCCCCCGGACGTGCCCTGGACGACCGACGGCCCAGGCGGCTCGGCGCTGGTCGAGTTCGCCGGCCGGGCTTGCTATCAGAGCTGGTCCAAACCCAATCCGCGGACGGCGACCAACTCCGGCTACATCAAGCACATCATCGACGTCGGACATTTCTCGGTGCTCGAACACGCCAGTGTGTCGTTCTACATCACCGGGATCTCGCGGTCCTGCACCCATGAGCTGATCCGGCACCGGCATTTCTCCTACTCCCAGCTGTCCCAGCGCTACGTGCCCGAAACCGAGTCGCAGATCGTGGTCCCGCCCGGGATGGAGGACGACCCCGAACTGCGGGAGATCCTGCTCGCGGCAGCCGACGCCAGCCGCGCCACCTACACCGAGCTGCTGGCCAAGCTGGAAGCCAAGTTCGCCGATCAACCCAACGCCGTGCTGCGGCGCAAGCAGGCCCGCCAGGCTGCCCGTGCGGTACTGCCGAACGCCACCGAGACGCGCATCGTGGTGACTGGTAACTATCGGGCCTGGCGGCACTTCATCGCCATGCGGGCCAGCGAACACGCCGACGTGGAGATCCGCCGACTGGCCATCGCGTGCCTGCGTCAACTCGCCGACGTCGCGCCCGCGGTGTTCGCCGACTTCGAGGTGACCAGCCTGGCGGACGGCTCCGAAGTTGCGACCAGTCCTTTCGCGACCGAAGCCTGAGCCCGCGCAGCGGGGGAAGGCGCAGGTCGCCATCGGACCGGGTGACCGAAGCCTGAGTCCGCGCAGCGGGGGAAGGCGCAGGTCGCCATCGGACTGGGCGACCGAAGCCTGAGTCCGCGCAGCGGGGGAAGGCGCAGGTCGCCATCGGACCGGGTGACTGAAGCCTGAGTCCGCGCAGCGGGGGAAGGCGCAGGTCGCCATCGGACCGGGTGACCGAAGCCCGAGTCCGCGGCAATGCCAAACGGCTTGCCGTAGCCAGGTAATCTGGGGAACCGTGAGCACCGTCGGATTTGACGCCCCGGCACGTCTGGGGACCCTGCTGACCGCGATGGTGACACCGTTTGACGCCGAGGGCGCGCTGGACACCAAGGCTGCGGCCCGGGTGGCAACCCACCTGGTTGATCAGGGCTGTGACGGTCTGGTGGTCTCAGGCACCACCGGCGAGTCGCCGACCACCACTGACGACGAGAAGCGTGAGCTGCTGCGAGTGGTTCTGGACGCGGTGGGCGACCGGGCACGGATCGTGGCCGGCGCGGGCACCTATGACACCGCGCACAGCATCAAGCTGGCCAAAGCCGCGGCGGCCGAAGGTGCGCACGGACTGCTGGTGGTCACCCCGTATTACTCCAGGCCGCCGCAGAGCGGGCTCAAGGCGCATTTCACCGCCGTCGCGGACGCGACCGACCTGCCGATCGTGCTCTACGACATTCCGCCGCGCTCAATCGTGCCGATCGACCCCGATACATTGCGGGCGCTGGCGTCGCACCCGAACATCGTCGGGGTCAAGGACGCCAAGGCCGACCTGCACAGCGGGGGACAGGTCATCGCCGAGACCGGGTTGGCTTACTACTCCGGGGACGACGCCCTCAATCTGCCCTGGCTGGCCGTGGGCGCGACGGGTTTCATCAGCGTGATCTCGCATCTGGCCGCTGGTCAACTCCGAGAGTTGTTGTCCGCGTTTAACTCTGGAGATCTCGCCACCGCCCGCAAAATCAACGTCTCGGTCGCACCCCTGTGCAACGCGATGGCCCGGCTGGGTGGGGTGACGTTGTCCAAAGCGGGTCTGCGTCTGCAGGGCATCGACGCCGGTGACCCCCGGTTGCCGCAGGTCGCCGCCACCCCGGAACAACTCGACGCACTCGCCGCCGATATGCGTGCGGCATCCGTGCTCCGGTGAGCCGCGCGTGAACTCCGAACTCGCTCCACCCGGTCCGCTGACCGCGGGCGGACTGCGGGTCACCGCGCTCGGCGGGATCAGCGAAATCGGCCGCAACATGACGGTTTTCGAGCATTTGGGTCGACTGCTGATCATCGACTGCGGGGTCATGTTCCCCACCCATGATGAGCCGGGTGTCGACCTGATCCTGCCCGATCTGCGTCACATCGAAGACCGCCTGGACGACATCGAGGCGTTGGTGCTCACCCACGCCCACGAGGACCACATCGGGGCGATTCCGTTCCTACTCAAGCTGCGCCCGGACATCCCGGTCGTCGGCTCCAGGTTCACCCTGGCGCTGGTGTCTGCCAAGTGCCGCGAGCACCGCATCAAACCGGTGTTCGTCGAGGTCAAAGAGGGCCAGAGCAGCCGGCACGGCGTGTTCGAGTGCGAATACTTCGCCGTCAACCACTCCATTCCCGACGCGCTGGCCATCGCCGTGTACACCGGTGCGGGCGCCGTGCTGCACACCGGTGACATCAAGCTCGACCAGTTGCCGCTCGACGGCCGCCCGACCGACCTGCCCGGTATGTCGCGACTGGGCGACGCCGGTGTGGATCTGTTCCTGTGCGATTCCACCAACGCCGAGCACCCCGGGGTCGGGCCGTCGGAAAGCGAAATCGGCCCCACCCTGCACCGGTTGATCCGCGGTGCAGACGGCCGGGTCATCGTGGCGTGTTTCGCCTCCAACGTTGACCGGGTGCAGCAGATCATCGATGCCGCAGTGGCATTGGGCCGCCGGGTGTCGTTCGTCGGCCGGTCCATGGTGCGTAACATGGCGATCGCGCGCGATCTCGGGTTCTTGAACGTCGCGGATTCCGACCTGGTCGACATCGCGGCAGCCGAGATGCTGCCGCCCGACCAGGTGGTGTTGGTCACCACCGGCACCCAGGGCGAGCCGATGGCGGCGCTGTCGCGGATGTCGCGCGGCGAGCACCGGAGCATCACGCTGACGGCGGGCGACCTCATCGTGCTGTCGTCCTCACTGATCCCGGGCAACGAGGAGGCGGTGTTCGGCGTCATCGACGCGCTGGCCAAGATCGGCGCCCGGGTTGTCACCAATGCTCAAGCGCGCGTGCATGTTTCGGGTCACGCCTACGCCGGGGAGTTGCTGTTCCTCTACAACGGGGTACGTCCGCGCCACGTCATGCCGGTGCACGGAACCTGGCGGCACCTGCGGGCCAACGCCAAGCTGGCCGCCAGCACCGGGGTGCCCGAGGAGTCGATTCTGGTGGCCGAGAACGGCGTCAGTGTCGACCTGGTGGCCGGCAAGGCCAGGATCGCGGGCGCGGTGCCGGTCGGGAAGATGTTCGTCGACGGCTTGATCACCGGCGACGTCGGTGACATCACGCTGGGCGAGCGGCTGATCTTGGCCCAGGGTTTCGTCGCGGTGACCGTCGTCGTCAAGCGCGGCACCGCGGTACCGGTGTTGCCGCCGCACCTGCAATCGCGCGGTTTCTCCGAAGATCCGAAGGCGCTGGAACCCGTGGTGCGCAAGGTCGAAGCTGAACTGGAAGCGTTGGCCGCCAACAACGTCGTCGACCCGATCCGGATCGCCCAGGGGGTGCGCCGCACCGTCGGCAAATGGGTGGGCGAGACCTACCGCCGCCAACCGATGATCGTGCCGACGGTCATCGAAGTCTGACGCTCGGGCCCACGCTCGGCGAGCAGGGGCGGAGGTCTGTCCGCTACATTTTCTCGGCGTATGCCGACCATTCGACCTGCGAGGTGTTCAGCTTGCGCCCGGTGGGCGCGACATAGCGCTGCATGAGTTCGTCGGGTCCGAGTTGCTCCCTGAGTCGCCAGCCGTACTCGGCCAGGAACGGCGCCACTTCCTCTGGTTCAAGACCGAAGTGCCACAATGGCTTTCGCCCGCGGACCGAGCGGTACAAGGTCCGGGTGCCGTATCGGTCGGTGCCGTCGATGAAGTCGCGACGGACATAGGTGAACACCAGGCGACTGCCCGGCGCCGTCGGCCGCAGGCCCTTCAGTGTGGTGCGCACCGCGTCCTCGGTGAGGTACTGGGTGACGCCTTCCCAAACGAAGAACACCCGGTAGTCGGGCAGGTAGCCGTGCTCGGCCAGCGCGGTCAGCAGATCGTCGCGTTCGAAGTTCAACGCCACCAACCGAACTGAGAGCGGCAGCTCGCCCAGCACCCGTCGTACCGTCTTGGCTTTGCGGGCGATGTTGACCGGCAGGTCCACCTCGAAGAAGAGTTTGCGAGTCTGCCGGTTCAGTCGGTAGGCACGAGTGTCCAAGCCCGCGCCGAGCACCACCACGGCGTCGATCTGGTCGCGCACCTCGTCCAGCTTCTCGTCGATGAATCGTTTGCGGCAGGCCAGATTGGCCCACAGGCCGCGACCGGTCCGTTCTGACGTGCGGATCAGCGCGCGACGGACGGCAGGCCACCGGGTGGTGGCGACGAGCAATCGCATCGGTATCGGTAAGAAGAGTTCGGCGAGGTCGTCGTCCACCAACCTGCGGTCGGCAGGCTCGTTCTGCTCGACAGCCGTCAGCACCATGGGGCCAAAGGCAGTGCGTGCAGCGGAGTTTCGGGACATGTGCCTACCTCTTATTGACGCAGCCCGCATCCACCGGCATGGCAATGCCGGTGATGTAGCGAGCCTGGTCAGATACCAGCCACGCCACGGCGTTGGCGATGTCTTCGGGCTGCATGATCTGCACGGGAAGCGCATTGCCGGCGCCCGCAGCAAATCCGGACGAAGCCATATCCGCCAGCCACTTCAGGGTGAACTCGTTGTTGATCATCGGCGTTTCTACCCCGCTCGGATGGATCGAATTCACTCGAATATTGTGCGGGGCAAGCAGATTGGCATACACCCGCATCAAACCGACCAGCCCGTGTTTGGCGGCCGCGTAGCCGATCGCGCCGGCGTCGGCGCTGGCCACGCCGATCAGACCCGCCGACGAACTGATCAACACGATCGACCCGCCGTCTTCCCGCATTTTCAGCGCCGGTATCGCGACCTCGATCGTGTAGTACACGCCGGTCAGGTTGACGTCGATGACGTCGCGCCACCCGTCGTCGCCGGACTGCATCGGGGCGATACCGGCGTTGGCGACGACGATGTCGAGCCGGCCGAAGCGGTCGATGCCGGCCTGCAATGCGGCCTGCAGCGCGGCTCGGTCCCGGACATCGGCCTGCTGTGCCACGATTCCGGCGCCGGTGTCTTCGACCAACTGGGCAGTGGTCGCCAATTCTTCGGCGGAACCCAGCGGATAGCGGACGCTGTCGATCTGATCGCACAGGTCGACAGCGATGATGTCTGCGCCGTCAGCGGCCAGTCGCACCGCATGGGCGCGGCCCTGGCCACGTGCGGCGCCGGTGATGAAGGCAACTCGGCCCTCCAGCGGGCGGGGCATCAGGCGCGGATTTGCCCTTTATCGGGGTCGCCGGCCGGAACGGGCTGCAACATCTTGATGTCGGGCGCTCCGGCCAGGTGCTCGCCCGCGGCGCTGAACATCTTGCCGATGGCGGGTGACGTGCTGTGCGTCTTGAGGGCTTCCTCATCGGCCCACTGCTCCACGAACACGAAGGTCTCGCCAGTCTGGTGCAGCGAGTACAACTGGCAGCCGGGTTCGTCGTGCACCTCGCCGACCGCGGTGGTGAGGATCTCGCGGACGGTGTCGACCGATTCGGGCTTGACGGTGAGGGTGGCGACGACGACGACGGGCATGCTTGGGGACTCCTGACGACTCTGGCGGGATGTGACGGGTGCAACTCGGCGACCGATTGTCACCCTACTCAGCCCGCCTGGTCACGAAACGGGGCACAGCTGCAGGGCAGCCAGAGATGCTTTTGTTACTAGTGTGGCGGTTGGTGCAGATGAGACTTTTGCGACTAGGCTTGCGGGCATGGCTAGTAAGACCGCGGCCCGCTCCGGAGCCCGAACGACCAGGTCAAAGGCGGCTTCCGGGGCTGGTGCGCGAAACGCCCGGTCGGGCGCACCGTCCCAAGCGCCCAGGAAGCGTCCGAACAAGCCGGTCAAGCGGGCGACCAGGCCGGCGCGGCGCCGTAACCGGCCGCTGCTGGTCTCGGCGGGGCTCACTTGCGGCCGGGCGGCACGCGCGTCCTGGATGATGGCCGCCAGGGGCACCGGGAGCGCGGCGCGTTCGATCGGCCAAGCGCGCCATATCGAGCCCGGACATCGTCGCGACGGCATCGCGCTCGCGCTGTTCGCGGTCGCCGTAATCGTCGCCGCCAGTTCGTGGTTCGGCGCCGCCCGGCCGGTTGGCGCGTGGGTGGACGCGGGGCTGCGGATGTTCATCGGTTCGGCGGTGCTGCTCCTGCCGCTGGTCGCCGCCGCCGTGGCGATCGTGCTGATGCGCACGGCGCCCGACCCCGATGCGCGGCCCCGCCTCATTCTCGGCTCGAGCATGATCACCCTGTCGTTCCTGGGATTGCGACACCTGTGGTCAGGATCGCCCGAGCTTCCCGAGATGCGCAGGCGGGCAGCGGGATTCGTCGGGTTCGCCATCGGTGGCCCGCTCTCCGATGGCCTGACGCCGTGGATCGCGGCGCCGCTGCTGTTCATCGGTGCCCTGTTCGGACTGTTGCTGCTGACCGGCATCACCATGCGTGAAGTACCCGATGCGCTCCGAAACATGTTCGGTACCCGGCTGTTTCACCGCGACTACGACGAGTACGACGACGAGGACGACCAGGACTTCGCCGGGGACGACGCCGACACCGAGGAAGTCACACCGGCCGAGGACTTCTCCGACGGCTATTACGACCAGTCGATCGATGACGTGCCGAGGGCGTGGCCGTCAGCCAAGGAACCGGTACCGGCCGAGCCGGTCGCCGACGACACGCCGACCGTTCCGGAACCCCGCCGGAAAAGTGCCAAGGCCGCGAAACGCGACACCGAGGTACTGGACCGGGTTGTCGAGGGCCCCTACACCCTGCCGTCGCTCGAGCTGCTCGTGGCCGGCGACCCGCCGAAAAAACGCAGTGCCGCCAACACGCACATGTCCGACGCCATCGGGGACGTGCTGACCCAGTTCAAGGTCGACGCAGCCGTCACCGGCTGCACCCGCGGTCCCACCGTCACCCGCTACGAGGTCGAACTGGGCCCCGGGGTCAAGGTGGAGAAGATCACCGCACTGCAGAAGAACATCGCCTACGCGGTGGCCACCGAAAGCGTCCGCATGCTGGCCCCGATCCCCGGCAAGTCCGCGGTCGGCATCGAGGTGCCCAACACCGACCGCGAAATGGTGCGCCTGTCCGACGTCCTGACCGCACCGTCGACCCGGCGTGACCACCACCCGCTGGTGATCGGGCTGGGCAAGGACATCGAAGGTGACTTCATCTCGGCCAACCTGGCCAAGATGCCGCACCTGCTGGTCGCCGGGTCCACCGGATCGGGCAAGTCCAGCTTCGTCAACTCGATGTTGGTCTCGCTGCTGACCCGGGCCACCCCGGAAGAAGTCAGGATGATCCTGATCGACCCGAAGATGGTGGAGCTGACGCCCTACGAAGGCATTCCGCACCTGATCACCCCGATCATCACCCAGCCGAAGAAGGCGGCGGCGGCGTTGGCGTGGCTGGTCGAGGAGATGGAGCAGCGCTACCAGGACATGCAGGCGTCCCGGGTGCGCCACATCGACGACTTCAACGCCAAGGTGCGTTCCGGTGCGATCACCACCCCACTGGGCAGCCAGCGGGAGTACCGGCCCTACCCCTACGTGCTGGCGATCGTCGACGAGCTGGCCGACCTGATGATGACCGCACCACGCGACGTGGAGGACGCGATCGTGCGGATCACCCAGAAGGCGCGCGCGGCCGGCATCCACCTGGTGCTGGCCACCCAGCGCCCGTCCGTCGACGTCGTCACGGGGCTGATCAAGACCAACGTGCCGTCGCGGCTGGCGTTCGCCACCTCCTCACTGACCGACAGCCGGGTGATCCTGGACCAGGCCGGCGCCGAGAAACTCATCGGCATGGGCGACGGGTTGTTCCTGCCCATGGGTGCGAGCAAACCGGTGCGCCTGCAGGGCGCCTACATCAGCGACGAAGAGATCCAAGCCGTCGTCGCAGCCTGCAAGGACCAGGCCGAACCCGAATACACCGAGGGCGTTACCGCCGCCAAGTCCACCGGCGAACGCACCGACGTGGACCCCGACATCGGCGACGACATGGACGTGTTCCTGCAGGCCGTGGAGCTGGTGGTATCCAGCCAGTTCGGCTCGACGTCCATGCTGCAGCGCAAGCTGCGGGTCGGCTTCGCCAAGGCCGGCCGGCTGATGGACCTGATGGAGACCCGCGGCATCGTCGGGCCGTCCGAGGGGTCCAAGGCGCGCGAGGTGCTGGTCAAGCCCGACGAGCTGGCCGGCACGCTGGCCTTGATCCGGGGCGGCAGCAACGCCGACGGATCCGAATAGGCCGCTCGCGCGCCTACAAGACCAGCAGCATGCGGGAGTTCCCCAGCGTGTTGGGTTTGACGTAGCTCAGGTCGAGGAACTCGGCGACACCGATGTCATAAGAGCGGCACATCTCCTCGAATACCTCGGCGGTGACCGGAGTGCCCTCGATCTCGGTAAATCCGTGCCGGCTGAAGAATTCGGTCTCGAAGGTCAGCACGAAGAGTCGCCGCAACTCCAGCTCGCGCGCGACTTCCAGAAGCTGCGCGACGATCGCGTGCCCGATGCCGTGGCCGGTCAGCGCGGGATCGACCGCCACGGTCCGGATTTCGCCGAGGTCGGACCACAGCACATGCAATGCTCCGCAGCCCACGACCTTGCCGGAACCGTCAGGGTGTTCGGCGACCCAGAATTCCTGGACGGCCTCATAGAGCGTGACGAGATTCTTTTCCAGCAGGATGCGTCCGGAATAAGTGTCGACGAGTTGTTTGATCGCGGGCACATCGGACGTGCGCGCGCGCCGCACCACCGGCCCAGAATCCGGTCGACTTTCGTTCACGCCGCCACAGTATCGACGTCGAGGTTCGCTTGAGCTGGTCAACAGCTATTCTGTTGCCGTGTCGGGGCAGCCGGAAACCGGTGAGATAGCTGGTCCTGCCAGCATTGCCAACCTGGCCAATGTGCTCACGCTGCTCCGCCTGGTATTGGTCCCGATCTTCTTGTACGCCTTGTTCTACGGCGACGGTCACCACACCTACGCGCGGATCGTCGCGTGGGCGATTTTCGCCGTCGCCTGCATCACCGATCGGTTTGACGGCCAGCTGGCCCGCAATTACGGGATGGCGACGGAATTCGGCGCCTTCATCGATCCGATCGCGGACAAGACCCTGATCGGCGCGGCGCTGATCGGTCTGTCGATGCTGGGCGAGCTGCCATGGTGGATCACCGTGCTGATCATGAGCCGTGAAATCGCGATCACCGTGTTGCGGCTGGCCGTCATCCGGCGTGGGGTCATTCCCGCCAGCTGGGGCGGCAAGGTGAAAACACTGGTCCAAGCGGTGGCGATCGGATTGTTCGTCCTGCCGTTGTCAGGTTTCCTGCACACGGCGGCGCAGGTGGTGATGGGACTGGCGATCCTGTTGACGGTGGTGACCGGCATCGACTACGTGGCTTCGACGGTCCGCGAAATCCGGCACACCAAACCCGCAGCCTAGATTTCAGCGCGTCGCCGGGAACCATCGCCGCCCGCAGCTGCGTTGACCTGAAGTCCCATGTTTTTTGGGGGATCCGGCGGATGAAGGAGAGCGCAATGGCGGCACTGGTGCGCGAGGTCATTGGCGACGTGCTGCGGGGAGCCCGGACGGCACAGGGCCGCACGCTGCGCGAGGTGTCCGATTCGGCGCGGGTCAGCCTCGGGTATCTCTCCGAAGTCGAACGCGGCCGCAAAGAGCCGTCCAGCGAACTGCTGACCGCGATCTGTGAAGCGCTGCAGGTCCCGCTGTCGCAAGTCCTCATCGACGCCGGCGAGCGGCTGGCTGGTGAGGACCGTGCCGCCCGCAGCGCGATTCCGGGCATCGACGCCGGCACCAAGGTGGTCATTCCGCCGGTTGCCCGGCTGGCCGTGGCCTGAGTGCTGCAGCGGCACTGAGGGTGGGGCTGAGCGCGCTCACCTACTAAGTTGAGCGGCAAGGGTAGCGTTGCGGCCCAACCGGCACACAAGAAGCGAAGGCGGAGCTCACCGATGGCCAATCCGTTCGTCAAAGCGTGGAAATACGTCATGGCGTTGTTCAACTCCAAGATCGACGAGCACGCCGACCCCAAGGTGCAGATTCAGCAGGCCATCGAGGAGGCCCAGCGCACCCACCAGGCGCTGACCCAGCAGGCCGCGCAGGTGATCGGCAATCAGCGCCAGCTGGAGATGCGGTTGAACCGGCAGCTGGCGGACATCGAGAAGCTGCAGGTCAACGTGCGTCAGGCGCTGACCCTGGCGGACCAGGCCGTCGCCAGCGGAGATGCCGCCAAGGCGACCGAGTACAACAACGCGGCAGAGGCGTTCGCTGCCCAGCTGGTCACCGCCGAGCAGAGCGTCGAGGACCTCAAGACCCTGCACGACCAAGCCCTGCAGGCGGCCGGACAGGCCAAGAAGGCCGTCGAACGCAACGCGATGGTGCTGCAGCAGAAGATCGCCGAACGCACCAAGCTGCTCAGCCAGCTCGAGCAGGCCAAGATGCAGGAGCAGGTGAGCGCGTCGCTGCGCTCGATGAGCGATCTCGCCGCGCCGGGCAACACCCCGAGCCTCGACGAGGTCCGCGACAAGATCGAGCGGCGCTACGCCAACGCGGTCGGTTCGGCCGAACTGGCGCAGAGCTCGGTGCAGGGCCGGATGCTCGAGGTCGAGCAGGCGGGCGTCCAGATGGCCGGGCATTCCCGGCTGGAGCAGATCCGCGCCTCGATGCGCGGCGATGCGCTGCCGGCCGGCGGCGCGGCCGCGCCGGGGATCAACACCACCAAGCCGGTGACCGAGACCGGCGGCGCGGTTCCCGAGAAACCCTTCGGCCAGTAGGAGAGTGGACTGATGGTGGCGAGGTCGAATCAGCGCGGGTTGTGGCGGGGATTGCTGCAGCGTGGATTCGACACCCTCGCCGACGCGACCGACCTGCTGGCCAGAAAGGTCACCGCCATCTCCGACCCCCGCGCGCGCCAGCTGCGGCGGCGTCGACGCGCGCTGCGCTGGGCCTGGATCTTCACCGCCGGAGTGGCGTTCTGGGGGCTGGTGACCGCGGTGCTGGCGGCGTGGGGCTGGTTTGCGCTGCTGCTGCAGATCACCGGCGCCGTGGCGGTGCTGATGGTGATTCCGGCGACGCTGCTGTTCTTCCGCTACCGATGGTTGAAAGCCGAGCCCCTTCCCGCGCAGCGACCGGCCGGCGTGCGACGACTG
Organism: Mycobacterium sp. NGS24; assembly: GCF_059813065.1. Lineage (NCBI taxonomy): Bacteria > Bacillati > Actinomycetota > Actinomycetes > Mycobacteriales > Mycobacteriaceae > Mycobacterium > Mycobacterium sp. NGS24. The sequence continues at coordinate 113,989 of NZ_JCALDW010000010.1, read as the reverse complement.
CCGCCGTCCGGTTCGGCGGCGCGCCCGGCGATGTATGCGCTGGGTGCCTCCGAACGGGGATTCTTCTCGCTGCTCGGGGTGATCGAGCGCGGCGCAATGCTGCCGGCCGAGGAAATCGGGGACCTGACCGACGCGGCGAAACGTAGCTCGGCGGCAATGGCGGCCACCGCGGCCGAGGTGGTGTCGATGGAACGCGCCGCGCATTCGTCGGCGTCCTCGCGCTCATACCTGGTGCCGACCATCAACGCCTATACCGCACAGCTGGGCGCCGGTGTCCGCCAATACAACGAGATGGTGACCGCGGCGGCGCATCTGGTCTCGTCGGCCAACGGCGACAACGGCGGCGGCGTGGTGATGCTCACCCAGCAGCGATACCGCGACGAGCTCGTCGGCGCCACCGACCGGTTACTCGGGTGGGCGCAGGCTTTCGACGAACTCGGCGGTCTCAGAAAGGCCCAGTAGGGACCTCTTACAGCGTTTTGCGCAGGGACGGGATGACGACTCCGACCAGCCCGCGCACGATCGCCTTGAGGAAGTCGAAGCTGTCGAAATAGTCCCGCCACAGCGTGATCCGGCCGTCGTGCACCTCGAAGATCCCGCACACCCAGAATTGCAGCCGCAGCGGACCGAAGATCAGCGCGTCGGTGCGCTCGGTGAGTACCGCGTTTCCGTCTGCCGCCACCCGGTGGAACTTCACCTCGAAGCCGATCCGGCCTTGCATCTTGCGGAACATCTTGCCCACTGTGCGTCCGCCGCGGATCTTTGAGTAGCCGACGTTCTCGTAGAGCAGGTCGTCGGCCAGGGCGGCCTCCGCAGTGTCGAAATCCTCATCCTGCAGGGCGTACAGAAATCCCTCCACTGTGCGGATGTTGTCGTCTGTCCGGGTCTTGTCGTCCGTCTGAGTCAGCTCAGTCATGGTTGCCAGCCTAGGCGAGTGCCGCTGTGGCAGGGTAGGGCCGATGCGCGTCGCCGTGGTCGCCGGGCCGGACCCCGGACACTCGTTTCCCGCGATCGCGCTGTGCCAACGCTTCCTGGCCGCCGGTGACACACCCACGTTGTTCACCGGGGTGGAATGGCTGGAAGCGGCCCGCAACGTCGGCGTCGACGCTGTCGAGTTGGACGGGTTGACGGCCACCGACGAGGATGTCGACGCCGGAGCCAGAATTCATCGCCGAGCTGCGCGGATGGCGGTGCTGATCGCGCCGACGTTGCGTCAGCTGGGGCCGGATCTAGTGGTTTCCGACGTCATCACCTCCGGAGGCGGGCTGGCCGCCGAACTGCTCGGGATTCCCTGGGTCGAGCTGTGTCCGCATCCGCTGTACCTGCCGTCCAGAGGACTGCCGCCGATCGGCAGCGGACTGGCGCCTGGGGTGGGGCTGCGCGGCCGCCTGCGCGACACCGTGATGCGGCAGCTGACGGCCCGTTCCGTGCGGGCGGGTCTGCGTCAACGCGCCGCGGTTCGGGTCGACATCGGGTTGCCGGCGCGCGATCCCGGCCCGGTGCGGCGGCTCATCGCCACGCTGCCCGCCCTGGAAGTACCGCGCCCGGACTGGCCGGCCGAGGCCGTCGTGGTGGGGCCGTTGCACTTCGAGCCGACCGACCAGGTGCTAGACGTCCCGCCGGGGCCGGGACCGGTGGTGATGATCGCGCCGTCGACCGCGGCCACCGGCACCGTCGGGCTGGCGGAGCTGGCGCTGGAATGCCTGAAACCGGGGGAGACGCTGCCGTCCGGTGCCCGGCTGGCGGTGTCGCGGCTCGGCGGCGACGAGCTGACGGTGCCACCGTGGGCGGTGGTGGGGTTGGGGCGCCAGGACGAACTGCTGACGCATGCCGATGTGGTGATCGGCGGCGGTGGTCACGGATTGGTGGCCAAGACGCTGTTGGCCGGGGTGCCGCTGGTGGTGGTGCCGGGCGGTGGCGATCAGTGGGAGATGGCCAATCGGGTGGTGCGCCAGGGCAGTGGTGAACTGATTCGTCCCCTGACCGCCGAATCGCTGGTGGCCGCGGTGGGCAAGGTGCTGTCCTCGCCCGGGTATCGCGCGGCAGCCCAGCGGGCCGCCGGCAGCGTTGCCGGGGTGGCCGATCCGGTGCGGGTGTGCCGGGAAGCTTTGGCCGGGTGACTGGCTGGGTATTTTGGCTGCGTGCGGCTGACGGAGTTCAACGAGCGGGTGGTGCTGCGCTTCGGTGCGGCTTATGGGTCGTCGGTGCTGGCTGATCACGTGCTGAGTGGTTTCGGTGGCCGGACCGCCGGGCAGGCGATCGAGGACGGCGTCGAGCCGCGCGACGTGTGGCGGGCGTTGTGCGCCGACTTCGACGTGCCCCGCGACCAGTGGTGATCGTCTCGCCCTTGGCGTCGAGGCTGTGGTGGCGCCGAGCCTGTACTGGTGGCGTCGAGCCTGTACTGAGGACGCCGGTTGGCCGAAAATCCCGCCGCCAGTACAGGCTCGTTGCGCTGCGCACCGCAGTCCCGATGGACTAGATGCCGCAGTCGCCGCACTTCCCGCCGCCGGGCAGGCGGTAGTAGAGGCAACAGCTGTTGCGCCGGAAGCCCAGGTTGTCGCTGATCTGGCCTGCTCCGACCAGTGCGCCAGTGTCCAACAGCTCACCAGTGGTACGCGCGATCGTGTCGCGCAGGTCTGGCCGCGCCGCGAGCAGCATGCGGGCGGTGCCGGTGAGCGCGGATGCGATGTTGCCGTAGAGCAGGCCGGGCGCCAGGTTGATGTCCAGTCCGGCCGCGAACCGCTCCATGTGGTCCTGCACGACGACGCGATACAGGAGTTCCGGGGACGGCGCGACGGGTTCGCCGGCGGGGGCGGGCAGCCGTAACTGTGCGCCGTCGTCGGCTCGCTGCAGGTCGCTCAGGTCGGGCAGGACGCCGTGGGCGAGTACGCAGGCCAGCACCGGGGACCACAGCCGGGCGGCGTGGCCGAGCTGCACCAGGGAAGCACCGATGCGCGGCTCGGAGCTGGCCAGGCGGGCGTTGGTGGCGTCGATCAGGTCGGCGAAGCCGTCGGCATAGGACGCGGTCACCGGATGCCATCCCGCCGGGTCGCCGCCCACTGTGACTGCGAAAAAACCGCCATACGCGGAGATTTCGACGAGCGGTGCGGAGATGTCCATGTGTCTTTGCGGGTGTCTTTCCGGCGATATTGCCATACACCGCGTGTCGAACTTGAGTCGAACAGGTGTTCGGCTACTGTGGGTGACATTCGGTGATCTCGACTTGTCGGTGGCCTTCTCTAGTGTCACAGCCAACCGACCGATCCCGGTCACCGAACACCGACTACAGGAGAGGCACCATGGCACAAGCCCCTGACCGCGAGAAGGCTCTCGAACTGGCGATGGCCCAGATCGAGAAGAGTTACGGCAAAGGCTCGGTGATGCGCCTCGGTGACGAGGTGCGCCAGCCGATATCGGTGATTCCCACCGGATCCATCGCGCTGGACGTCGCACTGGGCATCGGCGGGTTGCCGCGTGGCCGGGTCATCGAGATCTATGGCCCGGAATCCTCGGGTAAGACCACTGTGGCGCTGCACGCGGTGGCCAACGCCCAGGCCGCCGGGGGTGTCGCGGCGTTCATCGACGCCGAACACGCGCTGGATCCGGATTACGCCAAGAAACTCGGCGTCGACACCGATTCCCTGCTGGTCAGCCAGCCGGACACCGGTGAGCAGGCCCTCGAGATCGCCGACATGCTGATCCGTTCGGGCGCGCTGGACATCGTGGTCATCGACTCGGTGGCGGCCCTGGTTCCACGCGCCGAGCTCGAGGGCGAGATGGGCGACAGTCACGTCGGACTGCAGGCCCGGCTGATGAGCCAAGCGCTGCGGAAAATGACTGGCGCACTGAATAATTCGGGCACTACCGCGATCTTCATCAACCAGTTGCGGGAAAAGATCGGAGTGATGTTCGGCAGTCCAGAGACCACCACCGGCGGTAAGGCGCTGAAGTTCTACGCGTCGGTGCGGATGGACGTGCGTCGGATCGAGACGCTCAAGGACGGGACCAACGCGGTCGGCAACCGCACCCGGGTCAAGGTCGTCAAGAACAAGGTGTCGCCGCCGTTCAAGCAGGCCGAGTTCGACATTCTCTACGGCCGGGGAATCAGCCGGGAAGGCTCGCTGATCGACATGGGTGTTGATCAGGGCTTCATCCGCAAGTCCGGCTCCTGGTTCACCTACGAGGGCGAACAGCTTGGCCAGGGCAAGGAAAACGCCCGCACCTTCTTGTTGGAGAACGCCGAAGTGGCCAACGAGATCGAGAAGAAGATCAAGGAAAAACTCGGCATTGGCGCAGTGGTGACTGATGACGGCGTCCTGCCCGCCCCCGTCGACTTCTGAGCGTCGCGATGAGCAGGCGCGGGCGCTGTGCCTGCGCCTGCTCACCGCACGGGCGCGCACCCGGGCCGAATTGGCCGGGAAGCTGGCCCAAAAGGGCTATCCCGACGATGTCAGCAAACGGGTTCTGGATCGGTTGGCTGCCGTCGGGCTAGTGGACGACGAGGATTTCGCCGAGCAGTGGGTGCGGTCGCGGCGGGCGAACGCGGGCAAGAGCAAGCGCGCGCTGGCTGCCGAGTTGCACACCCGAGGGGTGGACAACGAGGTGATCAGCACCGTGCTGGCCGGGATCGATGCCAGCTCTGAGCGGGCCCGAGCCGAGCAACTGGTGCGCACTCGCCTGCGCCGGGAGGAGCTGGGCGAAGACGACACCAAGGTGACGCGCAGGTTGATCGCGATCCTGGCCCGGCGCGGGTACAGCCAGGCGGTGGCGTGCGAGGTGGTGTTGGGCGAGATGGCTGCGGAACGGGAGCGGCGCCAGGTGTAGGGGTGAAGACGGCCGACACGGCACCGGCGTGCCGACCGCCAGTACCATGGCCCAGTGACTTCGACGGTGGCTCCGGACGTGGCGGGCGACGCTGCGCCGCTGTCGGCGCGCACTTACCAGGTCCGCACCTACGGCTGCCAGATGAACGTCCACGACTCCGAACGCCTGGCGGGCCTGCTGGAGGCGGCCGGCTACCGGCGCGCAGCAGACGGGACCGATGCCGACATCGTCGTGTTCAACACCTGCGCCGTCCGGGAGAACGCCGACAACAAGCTCTACGGCAACCTCAGCCACCTCGCCCCGCGCAAGCGCAGCAACCCCGACATGCAGATCGCGGTCGGCGGCTGTCTGGCCCAGAAGGACCGCGACCTGGTGCTTCGCCGGGCACCGTGGGTCGATGTCGTCTTCGGCACCCACAACATCGGCTCGCTGCCCACGTTGCTGGAACGGGCCCGGCACAACAACGCCGCCCAGGTGGAGATCGCCGAGGCCCTGCAGGAGTTTCCGTCGTCGCTGCCCAGCGCCCGCGAATCCGCTTATGCCGCTTGGGTTTCCATCTCCGTCGGGTGCAACAACAGTTGCACGTTCTGCATCGTCCCGTCGTTGCGGGGCAAGGAAGTCGACCGCAGCCCGGCCGACATCCTGGCCGAGGTGCGGTCGCTGGTGGACACCGGCGTGCTCGAAATCACGCTGCTGGGCCAGAACGTGAATGCCTACGGCGTTTCGTTCGCCGATCCCGCACTACCCCGCAACCGCGGCGCTTTCGCCGACCTGTTGCGGGCCTGCGGCCACATCGACGGTCTGGAACGCGTCCGGTTCACCTCGCCGCACCCGGCCGAGTTCACCGACGACGTGATCGAGGCGATGGCGCAGACGCCGAACGTCTGCCCGGCGCTGCACATGCCGCTGCAGTCCGGGTCGGACCGCGTCCTGCGGGCGATGCGTCGGTCCTACCGCGCCGAGCGCTACCTGGGCATCATCGAACGCGTCCGAGCGGCCATGCCGCACGCGGCCATCACCACCGACCTGATCGTGGGTTTTCCCGGTGAGACCGAGGAGGACTTCGCGGCCACCCTCGACGTGGTGCGGCAGGCGCGCTTTGCGGCCGCGTTCACTTTTCAGTACTCCCAGCGCCCCGGCACGCCGGCCGCGGCGCTCGCCGACCAGCTGCCCAAAGCCGTGGTGCAGGAGCGGTACGAGCGGCTCGTCGAACTGCAGGAACGCATCTCTCTCGAGCACAACCGGGCGCTGGTCGGCCAGCCGGTCGAGTTGCTGGTCGCCACCGGTGAGGGGCGCAAGGACGCCAGCACTGCGCGCATGAGTGGCCGCGCCCGCGACGGGCGACTGGTGCATTTCGCCGCCGGTGACGCGCGGATCCGTCCCGGCGACATCATCATCGTGCAAGTCACCGACGCCGCACCGCATCACCTCATCGCCGACGCCGGCATCTTGACCCACCGCCGTACCCGGGCCGGCGACGCGCACGCCGCCGGCCAGGGCCGTCGCGGCGTCGGTCTGGGGATGCCCGCCGTCGGGCAGCCCGCCGCCGCAACCCAGCCAATCGGGTGCGGCGGATAGGCTCGGAAGGCATGAGCAGAAAAGCGGACGGCGCGGATTTCGACGCCTACCGGTCCGAGATCGAGGCGGCTGAACGGCGCGTCGCCCGTGAAATCGACCCCGGCGCGCGAGCTTTGGCCGTGGCGATCCTGGTTTTCGTGCTGTTGGGGTCGTTCGTGCTGCCGCACACCGGCAGCGTGCGCGGCTGGGACATGCTGTTCAACACCCACGACGCACCGGGGGCCGCCGTGGCGCTGCCATTGCGGGTTTTCGTCTGGTTGACGCTGGTGTTCGGCGTCGGGTTTTCCATGCTGGCGTTGCTGACCCGGCGCTGGGCGGTGGCGTGGGTGGCGCTGGCCGGATCTGCACTGGCCAGCGGCACCGGATTGCTGGCCGTCTGGTCGCGGCAGACCGTGCCGGCCGGCCACCCCGGTCCGGGCGTCGGGTTGTTCGTCTCGTGGCTGACGGTGATCGTGCTGACGTTCCACTGGGCCCGGGTGGTGTGGCAGCGCACCGTGGTGCAGTTGGCCGCCGAGGAAGAACGTCGCCGCGTTGTGGCCCAACATCAATCCAAGACCCTGCTGGACGGCCTGCAGCCCGACGAGCCACCGGCCGACCCCGGCGACCGCTAGGACCGCCGGGTCAGCGCCTTCGCAGCCGCGTCCGCCCACTGCCGCCATTGTTCGGCGTTCGCTTTGGCTTCCTCGGCTTCCTTGGTCTTTCCGGCCGCCGCAGCCTTGGCGACCTGCTGTTCGTACTGCTCGGCGCGCGACCGGAACTGCTCGGCGCGCGCCTGAGCCTGCGGATCGGCGCGATTGGACTCACCGGCGTCGCGAACCTTCTTCTCCACCGCGCGCAGCCGTCGCTCCAAATCGGCGGACCGCTCCCGGGGCACCTTGCCGATCGCGTCCCACTTGTCTCCGATCGTGCGCAGCGCGGCCCGGGCGGCGTCCTGGTTGCTCGGGTCGATCTTCTCGGCTTCAGCCAGCAGCGCCTCTTTGGCCGCGGCGTTGGCGCGGAACTCCGCGTCCTTTTCCGCGGTGGCGGCATTGCGCGCTGTGAAGAACGAGTCCTGCGCGGCCTTGAAGCGGCGCCACAGGGCGTCGTCGACGTCTTTGCTGGCCCGGCCGGCCGTCTTCCATTCGGTCAGCAGCTTGCGGAACTCCGCGCTGGTGGTGCCCCAGTCCGTCGAATCCGACAACGCCTCGGCGCGTTCGCACAGCCGCTCCTTGGCCTGGCGCACCCCCGAACGCTCCCGGTCCAGTTCGGCGAAATGGGACCCGCGCCGCCGGTTGAACGTCTCGCGGGCCGCGGAGTAGCGCTTCCACAGCGCGTCGTCGACCTTGCGGTCGAGTCCGCTGATGGTCTTCCACTCGTCGAGGATGGCCCGCAGCCGGTCGCCGGCCACCTTCCAATGCGTGGAGTTCGCAGCCAGATCCTCGGCCTCGGCGGCCAGCGCCTCCTTGCGGGCGGTCTGCGCGGCCCGGTGCTCCTCGCGTCGGGAACGGTGCGCGGTGACATAGACGTCGATACGGGCCTGGATGTCGGACAACCGGCGTTCCAGCGCGTCGATGTCGCCCAGCACCGCCGCGGTCGGCAAGGTCGCGGCCAGCGCCGCGGCGTTGGCGTTGATCTTGCGCGGATCTCCCGTGCCCGACACCAACCGCTCTTCCATCAGGGTGACTTCGGTGCTGAGGTCGTCGAACCGCCGGCCGAAGTGGGCAAACGCCGCCTCGCGGTCGCCGGCCTGCCAGGATCCCACGACGCGCTCACCGGAGCCGGTGACCAGCCACACGGTGCCGTCGTCGTCGACGCGGCCGAATTTGTGCGGGTCACTGTGCGGGGCCTTGACCAGGTGAGCCGCCGACGGGCGGGGCCCGGGGCCGGGTACGCCGGGACGGGGGCCCGGTCCGGGGCGAGGCCCCGGACGAGGTGCGGGCACCGGCTTCGCGGTCGGATTGATCGACTCCGCGGAGTCATTGCTACCGGGCTGGTCACCCGTCATTGTGCTCGTCACCTGTCCTTCTCCGATCGCGCGGTCGACTTCCCGCGCAGCGGCCGCGCGCAGCGGCACCTCGACGGTCGGCAGTTCTGGTGCGGTGCCGACCGGTTTCCCACAAGTATTGAAGCAGTTCGGCGAGCGGTGTGCCGCCACCTTCGGCTATCGCTGCTTTTCAGCGCCGCCGCCCGGGTAACGAATCGGTTCCCGTTCGATTGCGCCGGATAGGCCCTATCCGCAGGCGGGTACCGTGACTTTGGGCATTGCGACAACACGCAGGGCAGGTGTTTTTCACAGCTTCTGCATAGCCGGCCCTGGGTGGCGCTCAGCTTGATGAGCGAGGCTTTGGGGTCGCACCAGCGGGTATCGAAGGCGTCGCGAACGTGCTGGATCACTGTTCACAGCGCCTTGCAGAGCCATAGAGTGTTCGGTTAACTGCCAGCGACAATCAGGTGTACGTGCACCTGACGGGGGGAAACTGGCGGCGGAGTTCGGGAATTGAGGGTCGCCCATGTCAATGGTTGGGATCGCCGGGATCATCGCTTTGTTCGCGGCGCTGGCATCGGCAACCGGTGATGTGATCCGGCAGCGCTCGGCTCACGAGATCACCGACAAGGAGGTCGGCCACCTCCAGCTGTTCGGCATGTCCTTGCGCGACGCCCGGTGGTGGACGGGCGGTCTGTGCGCGATCCTGAACTACAGCCTGCAGGCTGTGGCGTTGATCTGGGCATCGGTCATGCTGGTGACCACGCTTCAGGTGACGGCTCTGCTGTTCGCGTTGCCCATCTATTCGCGCCTCACCCATCACAAGATCACCCGATCGGAATGGATGTGGGCCGTCACCCTCGCCGCGGCCCTCGCCGTGGTGATCAAGGTCGGCGACCCGTTGGCCGGCCACGACCGCGCGCCCCTGCTGACCTGGATCATCGTCGCCGCGGTAATGGGCCCCCTGCTGGTGTCGTGTCTGGTGGCGGCCAGGATCTGGCACGGACGTCCGCAGGCTGCGGTGTTGCTGGCGGTCGTGGCAGGCTCGTCGCTGGCGTTGTTCGCGGTGCTGACCAAGGGCGTGGTGGAAGTCGTGCACAAAGACGGACTCGGCGGCGCGGTCACCTCGCCGGAGTTCATTCCCTGGTTGGTCACGATGTTGTGCGGGATGATCTTCCAGCAGTCCGCGTTCCGGGCCGGTGCGTTGACCGCCTCTTTGCCGACGATGACAGTCGCTAAACCCGTGGTGGCTGCGACACTGGGCACCCTGGTGCTCGGCGAGACGATCTCGGCCAACGGCCCGGAGGCATTCGTGCTGATCGCGGCGGTCGCGATGGTGATCGTCGCGACCGTGGCGCTGGCCCGCGGCGAAGCTGCGCAGATCGTCGCCGACGCCGGCGGCGACGCCCCGCACGTCGACGAATCAGCCCCGCCTCCGACGGGCACCGTCAGCGCGGCCGACGGCTCGGCGCTGGGGTCGACCTCCGGGTAGACCGGTCGGGGCCGCCTGGAGAAGTTAGTTTTAGGGCGTGCTGAGCGCAATCGCGATTGTTCCGTCCGCGCCGGTGCTGGTCCCCGAACTGGCCGGCGCGGCCGCCGTAGAAATTGCCGACCTGAGCGCTGCGGTGAGCGCGGCCGCGGCAGTCCTGCCCGACAGCTGGGTCGCCCTGGGCATCGGCAGCGCCGACGCGGTGCTGGGTCCGGAATGCACCGGCAGCTTCGCAGGATTCGGGGTCGACGTGCGGGCTCAGTTGGGGCCGGACGGCACGATGCCGGTGACGATGCCGCTGTGCGGGCTGATCGCGGCCTGGCTTCGCGGCCAAATCCGGCCCGACGGCAGCGCCTCGGTCTGGGTGTGCGCGGCGGGCCAGGACTCCGGCGCCGCGGTGGCCCGCGGCCGCCGGCTGCGTGCTGAGATCGACCGCGCGACCGAACCGACCGGCGTGCTGCTGGTCGCCGACGGCGTCAACACCCTGACGCCGCGCGCGCCCGGCGGGTACGACCCCGCCAGCACCGACATACAGCTGGCCCTCGACGACGCACTGGCCGGCGGCGACGTCGGCGCCCTGACCCGGCTGCCGGATCAGGTCCTGGGCCGGGCGGCGTTCGCGACATTGGCCGGCCTGATGCTCACCGCACCGCGGACGGTCAAGGAGCTCTACCGGGGGGCACCCTACGGGGTGGGCTATTTCGCCGGTGTCTGGCAGCCGTGAGACCGCTGGCCATCATCGGACCGACCGGCACCGGCAAATCGCAACTGGCACTCGACGTCGTCGAACGGCTCGGCGGTCCGGCCGAGATCGTCAACGCCGACGCGATGCAGCTTTACCGCGGCATGGATATCGGGACCGCCAAGCTGCCCGTCGCGCAGCGCCGCGGTATCCCGCACCACCAGCTCGACGTCCTCGACGTCACCGAGACAGCGACTGTGGCGAACTATCAGCAGGCCGCGGCCATCGACGTCGAGGCGATCCGGCGCCGGTCAGCGGTGCCGGTGGTGGTCGGCGGGTCGATGCTCTATCTCCAGTCGTTGCTCGACGACTGGTCTTTTCCCGCAACCGATCCCGTGGTGCGCGCCCGATGGGAGCAAAGGCTCGTCGAACTCGGGGTCGGCGGCTTGCACGCCGAACTGGCGCAGCGTGATCCGGCCGCTGCCGCGACAATTCTGCCCACCGACGGCCGGCGCATCGTGCGTGCGTTGGAAGTCGTCGAGCTCACCGGCCAGCCGTTCGCCGCGTCCGCGCCGCGCATCGGTGCCCCCCGCTGGGACACGGTGATCATCGGATTAGATTGTGAGACAACGATTCTCGATCAGCGCCTGGCGAAGCGCACCGAGGCGATGTTTACCGACGGGCTGGTCGAAGAAGTGCGCGGGCTGCTGGATCGCGGCCTGCGCGACGGTGTCACCGCGTCCCGTGCGCTGGGGTATGCCCAAGTGCTTGCGGCGCTGGATGCCGGCGGGACGCCCGCGTTGCTCGACGACGCCCGCGAGCAGACATTCGTCGGTACCCGCCGCTATGTACGACGACAGCGGTCCTGGTTCCGTCGCGACCACCGGGTGCAGTGGATCGACGGGACCGCCGAGGGTGCCGTCGATGAGGCGTTGCGGGCCTGGCGGCACGTAACCTGATCTGGTGCGTTTCGCCAAAGGTCACGGCACCCAGAATGACTTCGTGCTGCTGCACGACGTGCAGAGCCGAGCGGACCTGTCCGCCTTCCGGGTTGCTGCGTTGTGCGACCGGCGCCGGGGCCTGGGCGCCGACGGGGTCCTGCGGGTCACCACCGGTGGCGCCGCTGTGGCGGCCGGCGCGCTGGCACGCCTGCCCGACGGAGTGGGCGCCGACGACTGGTACATGGACTACCGCAACGCCGACGGCTCGACCGCGCAGATGTGCGGCAACGGCGTGCGGGTCTTCGCCCACTATCTGCGGGCCAGCGGGCTGGAATCGCGCGACGAGTTCGTCGTCGGGTCACTGGCCGGCCCCCGGCAGGTGAGCCTGCACAGTGTCGATGCCACCAACGCCGACATCACCGTTGACATGGGCAAGGCCAACCGGACCGGCGCGGGGGAGGCGCTCGTCGGGGAGCGACGTTTCACCGGGGTAGCTGTCGACGTCGGCAACCCGCACCTGGCCTGCGTCGACCCGCAGCTGACGCCGGCGACCCTGGCGGCGCTGGACGTGGCGGCCCCGGTCGGCTTCGACGCCGAACAATTCCCCGACGGCGTGAACGTCGAGATCCTGACCGCTCCCGCGGACGGGGTGGTCTGCATGCGGGTGCACGAACGGGGTGTCGGCGAAACCCGTTCCTGCGGAACCGGAACGGTGGCCGCGGTGGTCGCCGCGCTGGCAGCCGAGGGCCTCGACACCGGGACGTTGACGGTCCGGGTGCCCGGCGGCGACGTCGTCGTCACCCTCACCGAGGCCACCAGCTTCCTGCGGGGCCCTTCGGTACTGGTGGCCCACGGCGAGCTCGACGACGGCTGGTGGGACTCGCCGGTCTGATATTCGGGTGCGTCAGCCGCCGCGACGTGCCACCATCGAAAGCGCCTATGACATATCCAGATTCGCCCGAGACGGGCATTCCAGAACCCAGCCTCGGTGAGCTGGCGCTCGAAGACCGATCGGCGCTGCGCCGTGTCGCCGGGTTGTCGACCGAACTCACCGATATCTCCGAGGTCGAGTACCGCCAGCTGCGGCTGGAACGAGTAGTGCTGGTCGGTGTGTGGACCGAGGGCAGCGCGTCGGACAACCAGGCCAGTCTGGCCGAACTGGCCGCCCTGGCCGAGACCGCCGGATCCGAGGTGCTCGAGGGTCTGATCCAGCGCCGCGACCGTCCCGACCCGTCCACCTACATCGGGTCGGGCAAAGCGCAGGAGTTGCGCGAAGTGGTGGTCGCAACCGGCGCCGACACGGTGATCTGTGACGGCGAGCTGTCGCCCGCCCAGCTAACCGCGCTGGAGAAGGCCGTCAAGGTCAAGGTCATCGACCGCACCGCGCTGATCCTGGACATCTTCGCCCAGCACGCGACCAGCCGGGAGGGCAAGGCGCAGGTGGCGCTGGCCCAGATGGAATACATGCTGCCGCGACTGCGCGGGTGGGGTGAGTCGATGTCACGGCAGGCCGGTGGCCGGGCCGGTGGCAGTGGCGGCGGCGTGGGGTTGCGTGGCCCCGGCGAGACCAAGATCGAGACCGACCGGCGGCGCATCCGTGAGCGCATGTCCAAGCTGCGCCGCGACATCAGGGCGATGAAGCAGGTCCGCGACACCCAACGCAGCCGTCGGTTGCAGGCCGACATGCCTTCGATCGCCATCGTCGGCTACACCAACGCCGGGAAATCCAGTGTGCTCAACGCCTTGACCGGCGCCGGCGTCCTGGTCCAGGACGCGCTGTTCGCCACCCTGGAACCCACCACCCGCCGCGCCGAATGGGACGACGGTCGCCCGTTCGTGCTCACCGACACGGTCGGGTTCGTCCGTCACCTGCCCACCCAGTTGGTCGAGGCGTTTCGCTCCACCTTGGAGGAGGTGGTCGACGCCGACCTGCTGGTGCACGTGGTCGACGGCTCCGATGTCAATCCGTTTGCCCAGATCAGTGCGGTGCGACAGGTCATCTCGGACGTGGTCGCGGATCATCACGGCGATGCGCCGCCAGAACTGCTGGTAGTGAACAAGATTGACGCGGCCGGCGACCTGATGCTGGCCAGGTTGCGGCACGAACTGCCCGGCGCGATGTTCGTCTCGGCCCGCACCGGCGACGGGATCGACGCTTTGCGGAGCCGGATGGCCGAACTCGCGGTGCCGACCGACACCGCGGTGGACGTGGTGATCCCCTACAGCCGCGGCGATCTGGTGGCGCGGGTGCACTCCGACGGGCGGGTGCAGCAGGCCGAGCACCAGACCGACGGCACCCGTATCCAGGCCAGGGTCCCGGTGGCGCTGGCCGCCGCCCTTGCGGAGTTCGCGGCACGCGGCTGACGACCTCCGGCACCGACCAACCACCCGGTTGGTATATGTTGGGGAAAGAGACACACATCTTTCCGACATCCGGAGGCCATACGCATGGGTAGCGCCGTCAAATACCAGCGCACGCTTTTCGAACCCGAGCACGACTTGTTCCGGGAGTCTTACCGGGCCTTCCTGGACCGCCACGTCGCTCCCTACCACGAGGAATGGGAGAAGGCCAAGATCGTCGACCGCGGCGTCTGGCTGGAGGCCGGCAAGCAGGGCTTCCTGGGTATGGCGGTGCCGGAGGAGTACGGCGGCGGTGGCAACCCCGACTACCGCTACAACACGATCGTTACCGAGGAGACCGTGGCCGGGCGCTACAGCGGTCTCGGATTCGGCCTGCACAACGACGTGGTGGCGCCCTATCTGCTGAAACTGACCAACGAAGAGCAGAAGCAGCGGTGGCTGCCCAAGTTCTGCACCGGCGAGCTGATCACCGCGATCGCGATGACCGAGCCGGGCACCGGCAGCGACCTGCAGGGCATCAAGACCCGCGCCGTCAAAGAGGGTGACCACTACATCCTGAACGGGTCGAAGACGTTCATCACCAATGGAATCAACTCCGACCTGGTGATCGTGGTCGCCCAGACCGACCCGGAGAAGGGCGCCCAGGGATTCAGCCTGCTGGTCGTCGAGCGCGGCATGGAGGGCTTCGAGCGGGGCCGCCACCTGGACAAGATCGGTCTGGACGCGCAGGACACCGCCGAACTGTCCTTCACCGACGTCAAGGTGCCGGTGGAGAATCTGCTGGGCGAAGAGGGTCTGGGCTTCATCTATCTGATGCAGAACCTGCCGCAGGAGCGGATCAACATCGCCATCATGGCCGCTGCGGCGATGGAGGCGGTGCTGGAGGACACCGTGCAGTACGCCAAGGAGCGCAAAGCATTCGGCAAGCCGATCGGCAGCTTCCAGAACACGCGGTTCCTGCTGGCCGAACTGGCCACCGAGGCCACCGTGGTGCGCATGATGGTGGACAACTTCCTGGCCCTGCACCTGGAGGAGAAGCTGACGGTCGAGCAGGCCGCGATGGCCAAGTGGTATTCCACCGAGAAGCAGGTTCACCTGATCGACCGGTGCCTGCAGCTGCACGGCGGATACGGTTACATGCGCGAATACCCGGTTGCCCGCGCGTATCTCGATGCTCGCGTGCAGACCATTTACGGTGGCACGACCGAGATCATGAAAGAGATCATCGGCCGCAGCCTCGGCGTCTGACGGTCGGCGGCCGCAGGCCGCGATTTCGATGTGGAACGTTGACCGGATCGAGCCCTAACGTAGCGTCGGTCCGTGCGAAATGCGTATCCGCTGCGCTCGGTCGAGACGCAGGTGCCGCTCTCCCATCTCTCGCGACACGGGCGCGGCCCGGCATCATTTCGACGTCGGGTCGATAACCGTTTCCGTAATATCTACAATTTGACTTCGCATTTCTCGTTCGCTAGAGCAAAGTTATGCGAGCCCGGCAACGATGCAGGTCGTAGCTGGGGAATGGCCCACGGCGGGCGATCCGCCGGCTCGCCAGGTGGGCAGGGGCATCGGCTGGGAGGCTTGGTGGACGGGCGGAGAGGGCAATTGAGCAAGCTGGTCGGTCGGGCGCTGCTCGGCTTGGCGGCTACCGCGCTGGCTGTGACGCTGCTGGCGCCGACCGCTGCGGCGTCCCCGATCGGCGACGCCGAGGCGGCCATGATGGCCGCGTGGGAGAAAGCCGGTGGCGACACCTCGACGCTGGGCGCCCGCAAGGGCGACGTCTATCCGATCGGGGACGGCTTCGGGCTGGACTTCGACGGCGGCAAGATGTACTTCACGCCTGCCTCCGGCGCGAAGTTCATGTTCGGCCCGATCCTGGAGAAATACGAATCGCTGGGTGGTCCCGCGGGTAGTGACCTGGGTTTTCCCACCATCAATGAAGTGCCCGGCCTCGCCGGACCGGACAGCCGGGTCAGTACCTTCGCCGCCAGCGACAACCCGGTGATCTTCTGGACGCCCGACCACGGTGCGTTCGTGGTGCGCGGCGCCCTGAACGCGGCGTGGGACAAGCTGGGCAGCTCCGGCGGCGTGCTGGGCGCCCCGATCAGCGATGAGACCTACGAGGGCGAGGTGACCTCGCAGAAGTTCACCGGCGGTGAGGTGTCCTGGAACCGCAAGACCAAGGAGTTCACCACCAATCCGGCGAACCTGGCCGAACAGCTCAAGGGTCTGCAGGTGGCGATCGACCCCACTGCCGCCATCAACATGGCGTGGCGCGCCGCAGGTGGCGCTGCCGGACCGCTGGGCGCCAAGAAGGGTAGTCAGTCGCCGATCGGCGGGGACGGCATCGCCCAGGAGTTCGACGGCGGCAAGATCTTCTTCAGCCCGGCCACCGGCGCCAACGCGGTCGAGGGGCCGATCCTGCAGAAGTACGAAGCAGTCGGTGGTCCGGTGAGCAGCGACCTGGGCTTTCCGGTCGCCAACGAGGCCGACGGCGGCATCACGCCCGCCAGCCGTGTCGCTGTGTTCTCCGCAGCTGACAAGCCGGTGATCTTCTGGACGCCCGAACACGGCGCTTTCGTCGTGCGCGGAGCCATGAAAGCCGCCTGGGACAAGCTCAAGGGGGCCACCGGCAAGCTCGGCGCCCCGGTCGCTGACCAGACGGTGGACGGCGACGTGGTGTCGCAGAAGTTCACCGGCGGCAAGATCTCGTGGAACCGCGCCAAGAACACGTTCACTACCGACCCGGCCAACCTCGCGCCGCTGCTGTCCGGCCTGCAGGTGTCGGGGCAGAACACCCCAAGTAATTCGGCGTCGGCGCCCGCGGGCAAGAAGTTCACCTTCCACTGGTGGTGGCTGATCGCGGCCATTCCTTTGCTGCTGCTGGTGCTGATGACGGTGTTGGTGGTGTCGGGTTTGCGTCGGCGCCGCGCCGCAGTACCGGATGCGCCGGTGTACGACCGCGACCGGGACCTCGGTGTGGAATACGACCCCGGTGCCGATGACCGCTGGCCGCATGAGGAAATCGATTACGGTTCCGAGCGTTTCCCGCCCGTCGACCAGCATGTCGAGGCAGAGGCGGACGCAGACCCCACCGCCGGCCGGGTCAGCTGGTCCAGAGCGGGGGCCGTCCCGCAGGCCGGCTCCGAGCAGGGTGTTGACGACGACGAATACGGCCACGTTGCCGAAGAGCATTTCGATCCGGACGGGTCGGCGGAGTTCGAGGAGGAAGACCCCGACGCGGTGGGCACCACGCCCATCCCCGTCGTGTCGCGCGGCGCTCTTGGTGAACTCGCCGAGGAGGAGCCGGTCGTGCCGGAGACAGTCGCGCCGGACGATTTCGCGCCGGAGGTGTCGGTGCCGCAGACGAATGCGCCGTACCTGCCGGTCCCGGACGTGCCGGAGTTCGAGGAAGTGCCCGAACCCCTGGACGTTCAGGAGAGCCCGGAACCCCCGGAGTTCGTGGAGTACCCGGAAACGGAGCCGGCCCGGCCGTCCAGCGAGGATTATGCGGACGCGTTTTACCCGGTGACCGAGCCGGGGCGCAATGCGGACGACGAGTCACCCGATCTCGCCTCACCGCCGGATGCCGTCGCGGTTCCCGAGCTGCGAAAGGGTCGACATGCCGCAGCGGACCCGGCCGGGTATGCCGTGGAACCTGACACGCCGTTCGGGGCCGCCCCGCAGGTCCAAGCGCCGACCGCCGCGCCAGCAGGCAGCGCCGCGGTGCGCCCGACCATCCATCTGCCGCTCGACGACGACCCGTACCGGGCGCCGGACGGCTATCCCATCAAGGCCAGTGCCCGGTTCGGGCTGTACTACACGCCCACCAGCGCGCTGTACCACGACACCCTGGCCGAGATCTGGTTCGCCAACGAAGACGCCGCGCGCGCCAACGGTTTCGTCAGAGCCGATTGAGGATGCGCGCTACACCTTGCGAATCACGGTGACGACCTTGCCGAGCACGATCGCATCGTTGCCGGGAATCGGATCGAACGCGGGGTTGTGCGGCATCAGCCACACTTGACCGCCCGCTCGCTTGAACGTCTTCACAGTGGCCTCGCCGTCGATCATCGCCGCGACGATGTCGCCGTTGTCAGCGACATTCTGCTGGCGGACGACGACCCAGTCGCCGTCGCAGATGGCGGCCTCGACCATCGACTCACCCACCACCTTGAGCAGGAACAGCGTCCCTTCGCCCACCAGCTCGCGGGGCAACGGGAACACGTCTTCGACGGCTTCCTCAGCCAGGATCGGGCCGCCGGCGGCAATGCGCCCCAAGACCGGGACGAAAGTGGGTTCCGGCAGGGCGTCCGAGCCGATGACATCGGTACGGGGCACTGCCGCATCGTCGGCACCGCGCACGTCGACGGCGCGCGGGCGATTCGGGTCGCGCCGCAGATAGCCTTTGCGCTCCAGGGTGCGTAACTGGTGGGCGACCGACGAGGTGGACGTCAGGCCCACCGCGTCGCCGATCTCGCGGATACTCGGCGGATAGCCCCGCGTTGTCACCGAGGTACGGATGACCTCGAGGATGGTGCGCTGCCGCTCGGTCAGCGTTACATCGGCCGCAGGTGGCCGGCCTTGTGTCGCTTTCGCACTACCCGGGCCGAAACCGGCCGCGGTGTCGTTGCTGTCGCTCATGGATCTGAATGTAACCGCACCAGGCTCAAAATTCAAACATGTGTTCGACCGGGCGTGTCATCGCCCAGACCACAGCCGAAATCTGCGGAAATAAAGTGAATCACAAGTGTGTAACTTCCGCGTGGTCGGGGTATCTGATAGTCACCCAGCTGGTTGCACCGACAAATCCTTGTCGGTGGTGAGGTCTACCGTTTTGCTCGTGCGACACGCGTCGCTCAAATGTTCGGGTTTCGAACACGTGAGCGACTATGGTCGAACACACGAGCGATAAGTAGTCGACCGGAGGGAACGGCATGACACTCATCTACGCGGGTCCGCACCGCAGCGGGAACACGCAGGGCCACCTGAACAGGCCTGTTGGGCGGCCGGTGCGCCAATATCCCTCGTACCGCGCCGGCCAGGGTGGATCCAGCAGACCGGGGCCCGCACGCCCGGGTGTGGCGCCCGTTCGCTACTACGGCACCGGCGTCACGCGCTCGACGGTCGCACATCGCAGACGCCCGGTGAGCGTGGCCACCACGATCGGACTGGCCCTGCTTGCGGGCGTCATCACCGTGTGGCTGGGGCTGATGGCGAACTTCGGCAGCATGGTCAACGACGGCGCGGCCGAGTCGGCGCCGCAGGTGCCCGCCGCCCTGGCGGTCGTGCGGGTGGAACCGGGGGAGTCGTTGCAAGACCTCGCTGCCCGGGTGGCGCCCGGCGCGCCGGTGCGCGACGTCGTGGAACGGATTCGCGACCTGAACGCACTGGATTCCAGTGCGGTCTCGGCGGGTCAGACCCTGATCGCCCCGATCGGCTGAGCGAGCACCCGCCCGATCGGTGGTTGCCCGGGTCAGCGTTGGCCCGCTACGGAGCACGCAGGTACTGTCGGGGTGTTCTTCTACCCGGATACCAGTCGGTACGGCAAAGGAGCGGCTCTTGCACTGCCCGTTCTGCCGGCATCCCGATTCGCGGGTGATCGACTCGCGAGAAACCGATGAGGGCCAGGCGATTCGCCGTCGTCGCTCGTGCCCGGAATGCGGACGCCGGTTCACGACGGTGGAGACCGCGGTGTTGGCCGTGGTCAAGCGCAGCGGCGTCACCGAGCCCTTCAGTCGCGAGAAGGTGATCAGTGGCGTCCGCCGGGCCTGTCAGGGGCGCCAGGTTGACGACGATGCGCTGAATTTACTTGCCCAGCAGGTGGAGGACGCGGTGCGTGCCGCCGGCCCCGAGGTCCCCAGCAACGAGGTCGGCCTGGCCATTCTGGGACCGCTGCGCGACCTCGACGAGGTGGCCTACCTGCGGTTCGCCTCCGTCTACCGGTCCTTCTCGTCGGCCGACGATTTCGAGCGCGAGATCGAGGCGCTGCGCGCGCACCGCAACGTTTCGACGTCCGGCTGACCGCACCCCGATGGGCGCCGAACTACATCCTGATCTGCATGCGCTGGCGCCGTTGTTAGGTACCTGGGTGGGCCGGGGCGCGGGGGAGTATCCGACGATCCAGCCTTTCGAATACCTCGAAGAGGTTGTCTTCGCCCACGTCGGCAAGCCCTTCCTGAGCTATGGACAGAAGACCAAGGCCCCCGCCGACGGCAAGCCGTTGCATGCCGAGACGGGCTATCTTCGGGTACCGCAGCCCGGTCACGTGGAGCTGGTGCTGGCCCATCCCAGCGGCATCACCGAAATAGCGGTCGGCACCTACTCGGTGACCGGTGACGTCATCGAAATCGATGTGGCGACAACCAGTATCGGACTGACGCCGACGGCCAAAGAGGTCAGCGCCCTGGGGCGGTCGTTGCGGATCGCGGGGGACGAGCTGTCGTACTCGCTGCAGATGGGTGCGGTCGGGCAACCCCTGCAACACCATCTGTCCGCCACGCTGCGCCGACAGCTGTGACAGCCGCGCCGGCTCGCGGACGCGAACTCAGGTGGCGCTGCGCTCGTCGGCACCCATCGCGTTGAGCACGGCCACCCGGGTGTCAGTCGGACCGCTCACGGTTCCCTCGCCGCCGCCGGTGCGAAGCAACTCGCGCAGCGCGGCCTGGTCGTAGTCGGGGGGCGCGGTGGTGTCGATGAAGCGCTGGACGAGGTCGAGGAAGCGGGCCGGGTCGTCGTGAAACGGAAAGTGCGCGGCGTTCTCGAAGATTTCGAGTTGGGACCCCGGCATTGCGGCGTGCGCCATGTACGCGTGCTGGACCGGGATGACCGAGTCCTTGCGGCCCCAGATGATCTGCACCGGAATCGCCTGGGTCAAATAACATCGGTCCAGCATGGTGACGATCTGGCCGCGCCAGTCGACGACCGCCCGCAGGGTGCGGGTGAACGCCGCCGAAGCGGTCGGCTCCGGGAGATCGTCCAATATCCGCAGCATGTTCGGCAGATCCTGGCCGATAGCCGTCGACCCGAGCGCCAGACCCGCCAACCGGCCCAGCAACTGCACCGCCGGCAGCACCAGCGGCAGGCGCAGCAGCGCCAGCGCCTCGGCGCCCATCGGCAGCGACGCGAACCGCAACGCGATGTTGACGTCCTTGGTGACGCCCCCGGCGCCCACCAGGATCAGGCGCTCGACCAGATGGGGGAACTGGTAGGCGAACTGCATGGCCACCCCACCGCCCAGCGAGTGGCCGATGATGGTGACCCGCTCGATGTCCAGCACGCTGAGCAGGTCGCGCATGCCGTTGGCGTACGCCGCGGCTGAGTAGTCGGCGCGCGGTTTGTCAGATTTGCCGTGGCCCAACAGATCTGGGGCGATGACGGTGAACCGCTGGGCCAGTTTGGCGTGGATACCGGTCCACGTCGTGGAGTTGTCGCCGATGCCGTGGATCAGCAGGATCGCCGGGCCGGATCCGGCGATCCGGAACGCCCGCTTGTAGCCGTGGATGGTGCGGAA
Organism: Mycobacterium sp. NGS24; assembly: GCF_059813065.1. Lineage (NCBI taxonomy): Bacteria > Bacillati > Actinomycetota > Actinomycetes > Mycobacteriales > Mycobacteriaceae > Mycobacterium > Mycobacterium sp. NGS24. The sequence continues at coordinate 92,641 of NZ_JCALDW010000010.1, read as the reverse complement.
CTGCAGCGACGGGGTGGTCACTTCCCGCACCGGGCGAAGATTGCGTTTTCGCTCGGTCATGTCGCCAACCTCGTCGTCGGGCCGTTAAGGCGTTCGGGACTAACTCGAATCGTCGTCGTCGTGCTTCTTCTCCGCCTGCTGAGCCAGAAAGCGCTCGAACTCGGCGCCCAGCTCGTCGCCGCTGGGCAGTTCCTCGTCACGTGCCAGCAAGGATCTGTTTTCCTGAGCGTCGATGAACGCATCGTACTGGCGCTCGAGCGCGGTCACCACTTGAGCGACTTCCGCGCTCGCCTGGACCTGTTCGTCGATCTTGGTCCGGATCTCAGCGGCCGCCTCGGCCAGCGCCTCCACCGGCAGATCCAGCGATCCCGTCTTCGCCACCTGCTCGAGCAGAGCCTGCGCGGCGGCCGGGTAATCAGTCTGGGTGAGGTAGTGCGGGACGTGCACGGTGAAGCCGACCACCTCGTGGCCGTGTTGCGCCATCCGGTATTCCAGCAGGTTGGACGCGCTACCCGGGACCTGGATCTCGGAAATCCACGGCTGGAAGTCGGCGATCAGCTCGGCGTTGTTCGAGTGTGCGGTCATCGTGACGGGCCGGGTGTGGGGGACGGCCATCGGAACAGTGCCCAGGCCGATCGTCTGCCGCACGCCCAGGCGTTCGGCCAGCAGTCGCACCGCGGTGATGAACCGCTCCCACTTCAGGTCCGGTTCCATGCCGGCCAGCAGCAGAAACGGGGTCCCGACGCTGTCGCGCAGCGCGTACAGGCTTAATTCGGGATCGTCGTACTTGGTGAAGTGGTCGGTCTTGAAGGTCATCATCGGCCGCCGGGAGCGGTAGTCCAGCAGCTCGTCGATCGCGAATGATGCGACCAGTTCGGTGTCCAGCACCTCTTTGAGGTGGGCGGCGGCAAGCCGAATCGCGTGACCGGCGTCGGAGAACCCCTCCAGGGCGTGGACCAGCACCGGACCGCGGCCGTCGGATGCCGATAACTGAGGTGCCGGGAACTCCAGCTCGTACATGCCGGGTTGTCCGGGCTGGTATTCCTGCGCCTCGCCTGGGTCGTGATGGTCGGACATTGAGCGTGCCTCCTTCCGGGATTCGCGCGCGGGCCTCTCTAGGTTGCCCTAACCAGTCTTCCTCAATCGACGCCGCATCTCTCAGAACGCAGTCGGACCGGTTTCTATTCGCTTGCCGGTCCCCTCCGGTCGGGCAGGATGGGACCGATGCGCGCAGTGACGGCAACGATCAGCCTGGCGGTGATTCTTGCGTCCTGCGCCGCGCACGAGGGCGCTCATGTGGCGCCGGACCCGCGGGTGGGTGCGGTTTTCCGGGACGGCGGCAATCGGCACGGGTGCAGCGGTTCGGTACTGCACTCGGCGAGCGGTGACCTCGTGCTGACCGCTGCGCATTGCCTGCTGGGCCCGACGAAGACGACCTTCGTTCCGGGTTTCAGTGGTGCCCCCGGGCCCGCCGACGTCTGGACGGTCGACGCGGTGTACTTCGACCGACGCTGGACTGGCAGCCGGGACCCGCGCGCGGACTACGCGATCGCCCGGGTGAGCGGTGCGCGCGGGACGGTGGAGGGCCGTGCCGGCGCGGCCCTGAGCCTGGGGACCTCCCCGCTGCCGGGCACCCGGGTGAGTGTCACGGGCTATCCCGCGGGCGTGGGTGGCGGTCCCATCGGCTGCCAGGGCACCTCCGGCGTCACCGGGAGCGGATTCCCCTCGTTGCCGTGTGCCGGGCTGGTCGGCGGAACGAGCGGCGCGCCCTGGGTCGACGGGTCGAAGGTCGTCGGGGTGGTCGGCGGTCTGGAGGGTGGCGGATGCACCGAAAACCTCTCCTACAGCGCGCCTTTCGACGAGAACATCGCACAACTGCTCGCCCGCGCCGAAGCCCGCGGTCCCGGCGACGTCGCACCAACCGACTACGACGACCACTGCTGAGATTTACCGCAAGAACTGGCTGAGCGCGCGCATCTTGTTGGTCACGTCCAGCGCGGCGACCTTGTAGGCCTCGGAGAACGTCGGGTAGTTGAAGACGGCGTCGACCAGGTAGTCGACGGTTCCACCGCACCCCATGACCGCCTGCCCGATGTGCACCATCTCGGTGGCGCTGGTGCCGAAGATGTGCGCGCCGAGAATCTTGCGGTCGCGGGTGGACACCAGCAACTTGAGCATGCCGTAGGAGTCGCCGGCGATCTGGCCGCGAGCCAGTTCGCGGTACCGGCACACACCTACCTCGTAGGGGATGGATTCCTTGGTCAGGTCCACCTCGGTGGCGCCGACGTAGGAGATCTCCGGGATGGAATAGATCCCGATCGGCTGCAGCGCAGTGATGCCGTCGGTCGGTTCCCCGAACGCGTGGTAGGCGGCCAGCCGACCCTGGTCCATCGAGGTCGCCGCCAGCGCCGGGAAGCCGATTACATCGCCCACCGCATAGATGTGTTCGACCTTCGTCTGGAACTGGTCGTCGACGAAAATCCTTCCGCGATGGTCGGTTTCGAGTCCCGCGTTCTCCAGGCCGAGGCTGGCGGTCTGTCCTTCCCGGCCGGCGGAATACATCACGGTCTCGGCGGGTATCTGCTTGCCGCTGCCCAGGGTGGTGACGGTGCCCGAGGAGCCGACGTCGACGGCGGTGACCTCCTCGCCGAAGCGGAAGGTGACCGCCAGGTCGCGCAGATGGAACTTCAGCGCTTCGACGATCTCCGGGTCGCAGAAGTCCAGCATGGTGTCGCGCTTCTCCACCACCGTCACCTTGGTGCCCAGCGCCGCGAACATCGACGCGTACTCGATGCCGATCACGCCGGCGCCGACGACCACCATGGAGGCGGGCAGCGAACGCAGATCGAGGATGCCGTCGGAGTCCAGCACCCGGCTCTCGTCGAACTCGACCCCGGACGGGCGCACCGGTTTGGTGCCGGTGGCGATGACGATGTAGTCGCCGCTGACCGTGACCCGCTCGCCCTGCGCGTCTTCCTCCACCAGCACGGTGTGCGGGTCGATGAATCGGCCGTGGCCCAGGACCAGGTCGATACGGTTGCGCATCAGCTGCGAGCGGACCACGTCGACCTGCTTGGTGATCACGTGCTGGGTGCGCGCGAGCAGGTCGGCCGGGGTGATCTTGTCCTTGACCCGGTAGCTGGCGCCGTAGAGTTCGCGCTGGCTCATGCCGGTGAGGTAGACCACGGCCTCCCGCAAGGTTTTCGACGGGATGGTGCCGGTGTTGACGCAGACTCCGCCGACCATGCGCCCGCGTTCCACGATCGCCACGGACTTGCCCAGCTTGGCCGCCGCGATGGCGGCTTTCTGTCCGCCGGGTCCGGAGCCGATAACGACCAGGTCGTATTCGCGCATGGAGGTCATGGGATAGACGATAAGGCCCACAGTCCAGACTTTCTCCACAAGCGCGGCGCTGAATCACGTTGCGCGAGCGCGGACTGACGGTGTCAGTCGTCAGCGTTGTGGTCATGACGAAGCATCGAGAAGACTTTCAACTGAATCGGCCCGGCGCGTTGATCGCGGCCCTACCCGCCATCCTCGGTTTCGTGCCGGAGAACTCGTTGGTGTTGGTGTCGCTGGAGGACGGGGGACTGGGTGCGGTGATGCGTGCCGACCTGGCCGACGACCTGATCGAGCGGGTCGATCAGCTTGCGGAGGTTGCCGCCGCGGCGCGCCCGGACGCCGCGATCGCGGTGATCGTCGACGACGAGGGTGCGCATTGCGCGGTGTGCAACGAGGAGCATCAGCGGCTCTGTGCAGCGGTCGCCGCGGCCTTGGCCCGTTACGACATCGACCTGTACGCGGCGCACGTGGTCGACGAGATCGCGCGCGGCGGACGGTGGCACTGCGTCGATTCCTGCGGCAAAGGCGGCGAGATCGACGATCCCTCGGCGTCGCCGCTGGCGGTGGCGGCGGTGGTGGACGGCCGGCGGCTGTACCGGCGGCGTGCCGATCTGCAGGCGGTGATCGCCCCGGACGTAGCGCGCGGTGCGACGCTGCTCGCGGCCCTGAAAGACGCGGAGAGCGTGCGCGAGAAGGCGGTTCGAACCGATGCGGCCGCCTGTTGCCGAGCCGAGGTGGAGAAAGCGCTGGCGGCCGCGGCCCAGGTGCTCGACGGCGAACTGCTCTCGGATGCCCAGATCGCCGAGCTCGGTTGCGCCTTGAGCGATACCCGGGTGCGGGACACGCTGTATGCCCTCGCTGTTGCGGAGAGCGCCGACGCGGCCGAGTCGTTGTGGTCGGTGCTGGCACGGCTGCTGCCACCACCTTGGCGGGTGGAGGCCCTGGTGCTGCTGGCCTTCAGTGCCTACGTGCGCGGTGACGGGCCGCTGGCGGGTTTGTCGCTGGAGGCGGCACTGCGCTGCGACCCGGACCATCGGATGGCGGGCATGCTGGACACCGCCTTGCAATCGGGGTTGCGGCCCAACGACATTCGCAGATTGGCAGGCACCGGTTACCAGCTGGCCGAGCAACTCGGGGTACGGCTGCCGCCGCGCCAAGGCAGGCGCGCCGGGTGACGGCGCGGAACGAGGCGGGTCAGACCTTTTCGACCTTCACCGCGTGGGCCATCTCGTGCGGCAGGGTGACGTTCTCGTGTCCGGGGATGACGATGGTCACTCCACCACCCGGGCCGGTCTCGACCGTGACGCGGGCGTTGGGCACCACTCCGGCGTCCTTGAGTCGGCTGATCAGGTCGATGTCGCCCTGCACGTGCTCGGTGAGTTGACGCACGACGACGGCGACCGGCGATCCGCCCGGCAGCTCGGTCAGCCGGACCAGGTTGGCGTCGTCGGCGCCGGATTCGGCGGTCAGGCCCAGGTCCAGCAGGCCGGGGATCGGGTTGCCGAACGGCGAGGTCGTCGGGTTGTTGAGCACTTTGACCAACCGGCGTTCGACGTCCTCGCTCATCACGTGCTCCCACCGGCAGGCTTCGGCGTGCACTTCCTCCCACGGCAGGCCGATCACGTCGACCAGCAGACGTTCGGCCAGCCGGTGCTTGCGCATCACTGCCACGGCCAGCGTGCGGCCCTTGTCGGTGAGCTCAAGATGCCGGTCGCCGGCCACCCGCAACAGTCCGTCGCGTTCCATCCGGGAGACGGTCTGGCTGACGGTGGGGCCGCTCTGCTCGAGCCGTTCGGCGATCCGGGCGCGCAGCGGCGTCACGCCCTCTTCCTCGAGGTCGTAAATAGTCCGCAGGTACATCTCGGTGGTATCAACCAAGTCGTTCATTCAGCATCCTCCGTTGCCGCCGAGTCTACTTCGCCAGCCCTGCGGGTGTTCGCGCAAAACACCCCACCGCAGCAGTATGCCCGCCGCGTAACCGCGGCGGGCACACCGTCTCCAGTAAAGCTTGCCAAACGAGCGAATTCGTACCTCAGCTGGCGTACGACCGCAGCCGATCAGCTCGTTCGCCGTGACGCAGCTTGCACATCACATCCCGCTCGATTTGCCGGACCCGCTCGCGGGACAGGCCGAACAACTTGCCGATCTGGTCCAGCGTGCGGGGCTGGCCGTCATCGAGTCCGAAGCGCAACCTGATCACCTGGTGCTCGCGCTCGTCGAGAGTGGCCAGCACACTGCGGATGTCGGTGTGCAGCAATTCGGCGATCACCGCGTTCTCGGCGGACATAGCCTCGGCGTCCTCGATGAAATCACCAAGCGGGGCTTCCTCTTCCGACCCGACCGGCATGTCCAGGCTCACCGGGTCGCGGCTGTGCTCGAGCAGGTCGTTGATCTTTTCAACGGCAATGCCGGACTCGGCGGCCAGTTCCTCGTCGGTCGCCTCACGACCCAGATTCTGGTGCATCTCCCGCTTGATCCGCGCCAACTTGTTGACCTGCTCCACCAGGTGAACCGGCAGCCTGATGGTGCGGCTCTGGTCGGCCATGCCGCGGGTGATCGCCTGACGGATCCACCAGGTGGCGTACGTCGAGAACTTGAAACCCTTTGTGTAGTCGAACTTTTCCATCGCGCGGATCAGGCCGAGGTTGCCTTCCTGGATGAGGTCCAGCAGCGGCATTCCCCGACCGGTGTAGCGCTTGGCCAGCGAAACCACCAGCCGCAGGTTCGCTTCCAACAGGTGGCGCCGAGCCGCCTGCCCGTCCCGCACCACCGCAGCCAGATCGCGTTTTCGGTTCTCGCCCAGGCGCTTCCGAGTTGCCAGCAGGTGCTCGGCGTACAGTCCGGCCTCGATGCGCTTGGCCAACTCGACTTCGTCGGCGGCGTTGAGCAACGCCGTCTTGCCGATGCCGTTCAGATATACACGCACCAGGTCCGCAGCTGGGCTCTGAGCATCCAAATCGCCGTCAAATCGGCCTGTGGTGGCATGTGCCATTGCGCCCTCCCGGTTGGCTTGTCTTGTTCATGTGGTTAACGAGAAGCCCGCATCGAGAGTTCCCACGAGGTCGTCATCTCACACCCCGTGACGTGCGGGAATGCGCTTGTGACCTGAGAATGTCCTGAGAAGTGGCGCGAGTGGACGGTTACTCGGAACCGTCGGGCTCGACCGTCCGCCAGTCCGGTTCCGGCGTCGGGTGCGGCCGTGGCGCCAGAGCCGGCCGCTCGGCAGTCGGGAACAACGGCGTACGGCGCCTCGTCTGTTCGAAGCGGCGGGGTTCGTCCGGGCTGCGCGGCGGCCGGTCGTTGGCGATTAGGACTGCCATCCACGGCAGCGGTATGGAAGCGGCGACGATCAGCAGCGAGATCAGACCGTTGTGCCAGGCGCCGTAGGCAAGGGCGGCCAGGATCAGCGCCGGAATCCGAAACGACATGATCGTCAGGTATTTCCGCACACGCGCCCGGTGCTGCACCTCGTAGGAGGGTGCAGCAGCGGTGATAAGTACCGGGCGACCGTGTTCATCGAAGTCGTCGAAACTCAGCTCGGGGCCGCGCTTCATTCCTCCACTGTGGCACACCTGAGCCGATCGCGGTTTCCCGGTGTCCCGCTGCGGGTCAGGATGCACAATGTAGGTCATGGAGACCCAGACGATTGAGCGCACTGACGCCGACGAACGCGCCGATGACGGGACCGGCAGCGATACGCCGAAGTTCTTCCACTACGTCAAGAAGGACAAGATCGCTGAGAGCGCGGTTATGGGCAATCATGTTGTGGCGTTGTGCGGCGAGGTGTTTCCGGTGACCAAGGCGGCCAAGCCGGGTTCGCCGGTGTGCCCCGACTGCAAGCAGATCTACGAGCGGCTCAAGAAGGGCTGACCCCTGCGTCGTCCGCGGACTGTGGCGGCGCCGCATCGGTGGTGCCGGTCATGGACGAAGTGCGATGGACCAGCCACTTGCGCAGCCGGTGGGCGTGCGTCGCAGGCGCCGGCCATTCCTCCTGCAGCGCGGCATTGAGTTCGGCCCCGATCATGATCGAGAAGCCCCCGAAGAACGCGAACAGCAGGAACGCGATCGGTGTGGCGAGTGCGCCGTAGGTGTAGCCGGTGCTGCCGATCCAACTGAGATACAGCCGTAGGCCCAGGGTGGCGACCGCGAAAACCACTGTCGCCAGCACTGTTCCGGGTATCAGCCGGTGTGTCGGCAGCGGGACCGGCAGTGCCACCCGATACAGCACCGTCACCCCGGCCATCAGGCCCAGAATCAGGGCCGGGTAGTAGCCGTAGTGCAATAGATTCTGGGTGCCTTCCGGAATATGTTCACTGACTTTGCGGGGGCCGACGACCGCGACCGGCGCGGTCACCACCACGAACAGCAACATCATCAGGTACAGAAACAGCGCGAAGAACCGCTGTCGGACGGGATGACGCAGCGGGGTCTGGTCGTGCGCCTCCACGATGGCGTCGACGAACGACGAGATCGCCGACGATCCCGCCCACAACGAGATCAGAAATCCGACGGAGGCCACCTCGCCGCCGGCGATACCCGTGATATCGCGGATGGTCGGTTCGATGATCTGGTCTACGACGTTGGGGGAGAAGAAGTTCCGGGCCGTGGACAGAATGCTCTTGATGATCGAGGACAAGGTGTCCTCCCCGAAGAGGGGAGCCACCCAGGCCAAGGTGCCCAAGATGCCCAGCAGCAGTGGCGGCGTCGAGAGACAGGTCCAGAAGCCGGCTTCGGCGGATTCCGAGAAAATCGAGTCATCCCAAGCCTTGGACAGTGTCCTACGGCTTATTTGCCAGACGTGATGGCGGGCGTGCGTGGAACCCTGCTCACTCATATCCGTCCAGCATTACCGATGACCCCTCGCCCGGTCGGCATTAGGCCGGGCGAGTTCGACGGCAAATTACTGGCCGCTGACCTCGAGCACCGCGGCAAGCTCAGCCAACTTGGCTTCGTGCTTGTTGGCGTGGTGCTGGCAAAAGAGGAGCTCAGCCCCCGAAGGAAGCTTGGCGCGCACCCGAGCCGCGGCACCGCAGCGATCGCAGCGGTCTGCCCGAGTGAGCTCGGGACTGGTCAGAGTTGCGTTCATGGCTCCTCCGTTCTGGCGATAAATTCACTCTGTCAGACGTTCGGAGTTTTTGCCTTGTTCCCCGACCGTTATTGGGTGTGTCGTTTCTCACGCATATTTGCCCCAAAATCGGGCACCGTAATCAACGTGTTTCACCAGGCCAACGAACGGCTGGTGCGGTTGTGTTCCGCAGCGGAGTGGACGGCCGCCCGCGAGCAGGGGGCGATCCTTCCGGATCCCGCCGACGGCTTCGTCCACCTGTCCAGAATCGACCAAGTGCACCTGCCGGCGACCCGCCTCTATCGCGGTCGTCGCGACCTCGTCCTGCTCCACCTCGATGCCGCGTCGCTGGACGCGCCGGTGCGGTGGGAGCCGGGGGTCCCGACCGATCCAGAGGCGATGCTTTTTCCACATCTGTACGGCCCGCTGCCGGTGCAATCCGTGCTTCGGGTCGTGCCGTACCCGCCCGGAGAAGACGGCGCGTTCGCGGCCCTACCGAGTCAAGTAGACCGCACTCGACGGTGCAATTGAGATAAGCGCCGATACGCCAACGCGTAACAACGCTCGAGAATGTCAACCAGCTGTGATTGTTTTGGCGATTTCGAGGGCTTGAGCTCCACGAGGCGGATAACTTCACTGCATCTACGAATCGCATGAGTCTCCTGCCTGCCTCGTGTGCCGCCACCGCAAGCGGTGGCGCGGGCGGCGCGGGCGGCACCGCTTCGATCAACGCGACCGACGCTTCAGCGAAGATCACCGGCGGCACTGCTCACGGCGGTAACGGCGGAGCGGGGAACACTAACACCGCGCAGGGTGGCAATGGCGGAAATGCGTTGATGCAAGCCAGCGGCGGCAGAATTGCGGCGGCCCAGGGCAGAGCGTTTCCATTATGAATCAGGACGGCCGAACAACTATCGGCCACGACGGCCTCGATCGCCCCTAGACCTCCAGGCGATACCACCTTCGGGCTGCATACCGTCCGGGCATTGTTGGCCGGGAGTCAATGATCAGCGCGGGCGCCAGTGCCTCGCCGGCACTCGACCGCCCGCATTCCTGGCGGCGCCTTCGGCAAGCCGGACTCTTGAGGCGCGACGATGATGCTGATAACCCGGATTGCGCCGGTAGGTCGCTCAGTCCAGGTAGTCGCGCAGGACCTGCGAGCGACTCGGGTGGCGCAGCTTGGACATCGTCTTGGACTCGATCTGGCGGATCCGCTCGCGGGTGACGCCGTAGACCTGCCCGATCTCGTCCAACGTGCGCGGCTGGCCGTCGGTGAGACCGAACCGCAGCCGCACCACGCCTGCCTCGCGCTCGGACAGCGTGTCCAGCACCGACTGCAGCTGATCTTGCAGGAGGGTGAAGGAAACGGCATCGACCGCGACGACGGCTTCGCTGTCCTCGATGAAGTCCCCGAGTTGGCTGTCGCCCTCGTCGCCGATGGTCTGGTCCAGCGAGATCGGCTCCCGGGCGTACTGCTGGATCTCCAGCACCTTCTCCGGCGTGATGTCCATTTCCTTGGCCAGCTCTTCAGGGGTGGGCTCGCGGCCCAGGTCCTGCAGCAGCTCGCGCTGGATACGGCCCAGCTTGTTGATCACCTCGACCATGTGCACCGGGATACGGATGGTGCGGGCCTGGTCGGCCATGGCGCGGGTGATGGCCTGGCGGATCCACCACGTCGCGTAGGTGGAGAACTTGTAGCCCTTGGTGTAGTCGAACTTCTCCACCGCGCGGATCAAGCCCAGGTTGCCTTCCTGGATGAGGTCCAGGAAAGCCATGCCGCGGCCGGTGTAACGCTTGGCCAGCGACACCACCAGACGGAGGTTGGCTTCCAGCAGATGGTTTTTCGCGCGGTCGCCGTCGCGACAGATCCACATCATGTCGCGGCGCTGGGCGGCGGGCAGCTTTTCGCCGCGGTCGGTCAACTCCACCATCAACTGGGTGGCGTACAGACCGGCCTCGATGCGCTTGGCCAGCTCGACTTCTTCCTCAGCGTTCAGCAGCGCTACTTTGCCGATCTGCTTGAGGTAGGCGCGGACCGAGTCGGCGGACGCGGTGAGCTCGGCATCTTTGCGCGCCTGCCGCAGCGCCTCGGACTCGTCTTCGTCCCAGACGAAATCCCCCGACGCCTTGTCCTTCTCGGTGGGTTCGGCGATGTCTTCTTCGTCCTCGGCGGCCGCCGCGGTGGACTCGACCACGACTACGGGCTCGCCGTCCTCGGCCTCGGCGTCGGCCGGGTCGATCACGGCGTCCTCTTCTTCGGGCGTCTCGTCGACTTCCAGCTCGTCGAGAACGAGGTCGGCGGCATCGAGTTCGAGGTCTTCGCCGGGTTCGACGTCGATGTCGGTGTCGAGTTCCTCAGCGGCCTCGGAGCCGACGGTGTCGGTCGAGACGTCGTCGGCGTCTTTCGCCTTCGCCGCACCGCGGGCCGGGGCTTTCGCAGCGGCCTTGGCCCGGGCCTTCTTGGGGGCCTCACCGTCTGTTTCGTGCGCGCCGGCCTTGGTGGCCCGCTTGGCGGGCGCGGTTCCGTTGGCGGCCTTGGCCGCGGTGCGCTTGGCGGGAGCCTTCGTGGCGGTGCGTTTCACCGGCTCATCAGTCGCCGGAGTAGCCTTCGTCGCTGCCACATACACCCCTTCGGTCGGACGCACTTCCGGTGGGTCTGGGCATGGTTGACCGAAAGTGTCTGCTATGTCGAATGTCGGCGTTTGATATCAGCGTGAGTATCGCGCGCTATCGGTTTGGGCGGCCGCCGACGACCATTGTAACTTCACCGGGACCTGCTACTTGCCCGGCAGCGAAAATCAGTGTGTCACGTCCCTGGTCGCTGCCATGGCCGCGCCGACGATCCCGGCGGTGTTCTGCAGGGTGGCGGGCACCACCGGGGTGCGGTTCTCCAGCAGATGCACCCATTTGTCGGCCTTACGGCTGATCCCACCGCCGGCGATGAACAGGTCGGGCCAGATGGCGTTCTCGATGGCGACCAAGACTCTGGTCACCTGTTTGGTCCACTTCTCGTAGGTCCACCCGTTCTTTTCCTTGACCGACGACGCAGCCCGCTGTTCGGCCTCTTTCCCACCGACCTCGAGGTGACCGAATTCGGTATTCGGGATCAGTTTCCCGTTGTGGATCACCGCTGAACCGATACCTGTTCCGAAGGTGAGCAACACGACCAGGCCCTCGTGGCCCCGACCGGCGCCGTAGCGTTCCTCGGCCAGACCTGCCGCATCGGCGTCGTTGAGGATGGTGACGTCCTGGCCGTCGAGCGCGGCGCTGATCACGTCGCGCGCGTTGGTCCCGATCCAGGCTTTGTCCACATTGGCCGCGGTCTGCACGATCCCGTGCGTGACCACTCCGGGGTAGGTCACCCCGAGCGGGCCGGTCCACCCGAATCCGTTGACGACCTCCGCGATGGTCTTGGCGACCGCCGCGGGGGTGGCCGGTTGCGGGGTGAGCAATTTGATCCGGTCGCCGATCAACGCGCCGGTGTCCAGATCGACCACCGCACCCTTGATGCCACTGCCACCGACGTCGACACCGAACCCTCGACGTTGTCCGGTGGCGGTGTCGGTCCCAGGGACGGTGCTGGTCATCGGATCTCCTCGGCGAGACTGGGTGGTTCGCTCACCTTAGCGACCATCCGGGGCCGGCGCGGTGAGGCGGGTTGGGGCAGTTGGGAAGTCGCCTCAGAGCGGCGAGAAGTCGCTGTGTGATGCGATAGAGCGGTGACTCCGCCCGATTTGGCCCTCGATGAGATCGCAGAGCTGCGCTCGGTGGCCGCAGCGCTGGCGGCCGAGGCGGCCGCGTTCGTGCGCCGTCGACGGGTCGAGGTGTTCGGCGGCGGATCGGGCGCCGGCCGTGGCACCGTACGCGCCAAGACCACTCCGACCGACCCGGTCACCGTCGCCGACACCGACACCGAACGGCTGCTGCGGGAACGGCTGGCACAGCTGCGGCCCGGTGACCCGATTCTCGGGGAGGAGGGCGGCGGGCCGGCGGATCTGAGCGCTGCCCCGGCCGACGCGGTCACCTGGGTGCTGGACCCGATCGACGGGACGGTGAATTTCGTCTACGGCATCCCGGCTTACGCCGTCTCGGTCGCCGCTCAGGTGGGCGGCGTGTCGGTGGCCGGTGCGGTCGCCGATGTCGTTGCGAAACAAGTGTATTCGGCGGGCCGGGGCCTCGGGGCGCACGTCACCGGCGAGGGCGGGGCGCGCGCACTGCGATGCACCGATGTCGGCGACCTGTCGATGGCGCTGCTGGGGACCGGGTTCGGGTACTCGCCCCGGCGACGGGTCCGACAAGCCGCGTTGCTCGCCCAGATACTGCCGGTGGTGCGCGACGTGCGTCGGGTCGGTTCGGCGGCGCTGGACCTGTGCATGGTCGCCTCAGGCCGGTTGGACGCCTACTACGAACACGGGCTGCAGGTGTGGGACCAGGCCGCGGGTGCGTTGATCGCCGCGGAGGCCGGCGCGCGGGTGGTGTTGCCGGCGCCCGACGTCAGCGGTGCCGGCGTGGTGGTCGCGGCTGCGCCCGGGATCGCCGAGGCCCTGCTGGGGGCGCTGGGACAGGCGGGCGGACTGGAACCGCTGGACTGAGGGCTCAGCAGCTGTTGGAGTGAATCTTGGCCAGCAGCGTGTGATCCGCCGGTTCGGTGGCCCCGGGGCGCAAGGTCGCCAGCACGGCGTCGATGTCGTCGTTGTGGGCCAGCGAGTTGAAGTCGGTGCCCAGGGCGAGGTCGACGGAGTCGTCGCCGCGGCTGTCGCGGAACAACTCGGTGCAGGGCGCGACCAGCCAGAGCGCAGCTGCGGTGGCCTGCCCGGCGGTGCCGAATCGAATCTGACCCTGACAGGTCAGGCGGGTGCCCGCGTAGATCGGATCGTTGCTCGCGGCTGGTTGCGCGAAGCCGAGATCCTGCAGGGCCCCCGCGATGTCGCCGGCCTGACCGCCACGTCCACTCGCGTTGAGCACGCGCACCTTGGTTTCGGCGAGTTTGGCCGGTGCCACATCGATCATGTCGGTCCGGGACACCTGCTCACCGAGCTTGGTCGGACCGGCGGTGGCTGCCGTGCCCGTCGGCTCCGGGGGCGGGTTGCACACGGTCGCCTCACGGACGTCGGTCGGGCGGGTCAGCGCGACCGTCCACACCACGCCCGTCACCACTACCAGGAAGATCACCGCGATGATGGCAGGGCGGGGGTTGCGGCGCCGGAACGGCCGGCCGTGCTTATCGAAGGCGGTGCCTTCGGTAATGTGTGCAACCACACATGCACTCTAATCGCACCGGGAACGCACCCGTTTAAGGCCGACTACCCGGGTTAATCCCTCGGTGTGACGCATATCACACTCTATTCCGCCGCAATACGGGCACGAATCATTTGGTGCACGCGTTCGACGCTGGTACAAAGCGTTGCTTGAACTTTGTGAGAGCTCCGAGGGGACAGGACGGGGAGAAGACCATGCCTACCGACTACGACGCTCCACGACGCACCGAGACCGACGACGTCTCTGAGGACTCGCTGGAGGAACTCAAAGCGCGACGGAACGAGGCCGCGTCGGCGGTGGTCGACGTCGACGAATCCGAGTCCGCCGAGTCCTTCGAACTGCCTGGCGCCGATTTGTCCGGCGAAGAGTTGTCGGTGCGCGTGGTACCCAAGCAGGCCGACGAGTTCACTTGCTCGAGTTGCTTTTTGGTGCAGCACCGCAGCCGTCTCGCCAGCGAGAAGAACGGCGTGATGATCTGTACCGACTGCGCGGCCTGACGGTTCAGCTCCGCAGGGCCGAGAGGACCCGCTCGGGGTGACGACAACTCACCAACCAATACGGCGTCGGGTCGTCGGGATCGTCGAGAACCAACAGGACCATGGGGCCGATCCAGGCCCGGTGCACCACGTAAGCCGCCGGATCGAGTTGGCGGCCCAATGCCGCTGACTTGGCGCTACGCGCAATCGCCGCGGATCGGCAGATCACGGTGACCGGCAGGTGGGCGTCGCCGGCCCACAGCTCGACCCCGTCGGCCCCGGCGACGATGCGCACCTCGACGCGGCCCAGCCACAGCAGCGTTCCGACGGCCACCGCGAACAGCGTGACGAAGGGCAGCCAGTCGGGCAGGGACCGCACACCGACGTTGACTTCGGCTGCGATGAGCGCCGCCAGCGCGAAACCCGGTGGCCACCACCACCACGGCACCCACAGCCGCTCGCGATACCGCACGCTCTGCGGCGCGACGTGGCGGGTATCGGACACGCGGTCAAGGGTAATCTGTGCCCCCGTGTCGAACACTCTGGCCATCGTCCGTCTCGACCGGGGGCTCCCGTTGCCCAGCCGCGCCCACGAGGGCGACGCCGGCGTGGATTTGTTCAGCGCCGAGGACGTCGAGCTGGCCCCCGGACACCGGGCGCTGGTACCGACGGGCGTGGCGGTCGCGATCCCGCTCGGCATGGTCGGGTTGGTGCACCCGCGGTCCGGGCTGGCCTCGCGGGTGGGACTTTCCATCGTGAACAGTCCCGGGACCATCGACGCGGGCTATCGTGGCGAAATCAAGGTCGCGCTGATCAACCTGGACCCCACCACGCCGATCGTGGTGCACCGAGGCGACCGCATCGCGCAGTTGTTGGTGCAGCGGGTCGAGCTGGTCGAGTTGGTCGAGGTGTCGTCGTTCGACGAGGCCGGGCTGGCCGCCACCTCACGTGGCGAAGGCGGCCACGGTTCGTCGGGCGGACATGCGAGTCTGTGACAGCGGGGACGTGGCGATGAGAAGGGGCGGCGCAGATGGCTGCATTCGGTAGACGCAAGGGCGCCACGGCGGGCGGGCCGGCCGACGAGGACACCGTCGCGGTCGACGATCTCGTCGCCGACGACGAGTCCGGCGAGGAACTCGAGGGTCCGTTCGACATCGAGGACTTCGACGACCCGGCCGCGGCCGAGGTGGCCCGGTTGGACCTGGGCTCGGTGCTGATCCCGATGCCGGCGGCGGGCCAGGTGCAGGTCGAGCTCACCGAGACCGGGGTGCCCAGCGCCGTGTGGGTCGTCACGCCCAACGGGCGTTTCACCATCGCGGCCTACGCGGCGCCGAAAAGCCCCGGGCTGTGGCGTGAAGTGGCCGCCGAACTCGCCGAATCCCTCCGCAAAGACTCGGCGAAGGTCTCCATCAAGGACGGCCCGTGGGGCCGCGAGGTGGTCGGCACCGCCTCCGGGGTGGTCCGTTTCATCGGCGTGGACGGATACCGCTGGATGATCCGGTGCGTGGTCAACGGACCGCACGAAACCATCGATGCGCTGACCGACGAGGCACGTGCGGCGTTGACCGACACCGTGGTTCGCCGCGGGGACACGCCGCTGCCGGTGCGCACGCCGCTGCCGGTGCAACTACCCGAACCGATGGTGGAGCAGCTGCGGGAGGCCGCCGCCGCGGCCCAGCAGCCGGCGCCCGACCCGGCGCCGGATGACACGCCGTCCGACGAGCCGGTGGCGCGTCGTAGCGCTGAAGGGTCCGCGATGCAGCAGCTGCGCAGCACGATCACCGGCGGCTAGCGCCCCACCGCGACGAGCGCGGCCAGGCAGGCCGTACCCAGCGCGGCCGTGTCGGCCCCCATCTCCTGCAGGGTCACTGTGCGCAGCGCCGCGCGCGGGGCCGCGCTGACCCAGTCGGCGGCCACCTGCAGCGGGTGGATCGGGTCGTCGACTGCGGCCGCCACACCCAGCGGCGGGACCAGGCGGGCCAACTCCGCGGTGCTGGGCGCTGTGTAGCCGGCCGCCTCCTCCATCGCGTCGGGCAGCGCCGGCCACTGCGCCCGCCAGGACCGGGCCAGTTCATCGGCCAACCACGCCGGGCTGGACGCGCGCATCTGCGCCGTCGTCGCCGCCAGACCGTCGCGGCGCAACTGCGCGGCGGTGTAGCGCGCGGCGTGTGCGGCCGGTGCCGAGCTGGAGTCCCCGTTCCACGGCGGCAACGCGGCCAGCACCGCCACCGTGCGCTGCGGGTGGGCCAGCGCCCAGGCGGCCGCCACCGCAGCGCCGATGGACACGCCGCCGACCCCTATCGCCCGGCCGCCGTCAGCCGCGGAGTCCAGGGCGGCCAGGTAACCCTCGACCAGCCGGTGCGGCTGCGGCTCAGGTGTGACCAACACCGCACCGGCGCGTCGCAGCGGACCGGAAAAGGCCCGGTCGACGTAGTTATCGTCGGACCCGGTGCCAGGCAGCAACACGGTGGTGACACCGCGCAGATCGACAGCCACCTCCTCATAGTGCCCGGTGCCGACTGGTGACCGGATATCGGTGGTTTCAGCCATGTGGCGTGCGGGAACCAACAGGTCTACGGTGACCGTTGGCATAGTGGAATGTTGTCGGCAAGAGGCATCCCTAACGACGTCGAATTGTCAGGAGTGGCCATGGGGGCCCAAGGGTATCTACGCCGGCTCACCCGTCGGTTGACGGAGGACCCGGAGCAGCGCGACGTCGAAGAACTTTCCGACGAAGTCCTCAATACCGGCGCGCAGCGCGCCATCGACTGCCAGCGCGGCCAGGAGGTCACCATGGTGGGCACGCTGCGCAGCGTCGAGACCAACGGCAAGGGCTGCTCGGGCGGAGTCCGCGCGGAACTGTTCGACGGCAGCGACACGGTGACGCTGGTGTGGCTGGGTCAGCGACGCATCCCCGGCATCGACTCCGGACGCACCCTGCGGGTACGTGGTCGCCTGGGCAAGCTGGAGAACGGAACGAAAGCTATTTACAACCCGCACTACGAAATTCAGCGGTGACGCGGCCGCCCCACGCCGCGACGCCCCGATCTCCCGTGAGCGACAACAAGGCCGCGCGCCTGCTGGTACAGGCCGGTGGCATCAGCGGTCTGATCTACTCGTCCATGCCGGTGCTGACGTTCGTGATCGTATCCAGCATCGCCGGGCTGCTGCCCGCGATCTGCGCCGCGCTGGGAGCCGCTGTTCTGATCCTGGGTTGGCGGCTGCTTCGCCGGGATTCGGTGCAACCGGCCCTGTCCGGCTTTTTCGGGGTCGCCATCTGCGCGCTGATCGCCTATCTGGTCGGCCAGTCCAAGGGCTATTTCCTGCTCGGCATCTGGATGTCGTTGGCGTGGGCGGTGGTGTTCGCGGTGTCGATCCTGATCCGGCGGCCCGTGGTGGGTTATCTGTGGAGCTGGGCCAGCGGTCGCGACAACAGCTGGCGTGCGGTGCCGCGAGCGGTTCACGCGTTCGACCTGGCCACCCTGTGCTGGACGGTGGTGTTCGTCGCGCGGTTCGGCGTGCAGGGGCATCTCTACGAACTGGGCAAGACCGGCTGGCTCGGGGCGACCCGCATCGCGATGGGCTGGCCGCTGACCGGGCTGGCGGCGCTGGTGACCTACGTGGCGATCAAGGCCGTGCTGCGGGCCACCGGGCAGGGCGGCAGCACGCAGGACGACGTGGACGCAGCCGCGATCGACAAAGCCGTCCTGGACTAATCGACGCGATCACTCGCCGGCAGCAACAGCGACCGCAGTTCCTCCTCGACCTCGGTGACCGCGACGAACAGCAGCTCGTCCCCGCCTTCCAGGGGTTCGTCGCCCTGCGGCACGATCACCCGCGGTCCGCGCAGGATGGTCACCAGCGCGGCGTCGCGGGGTAGTTGCAACTTACGCACCGCCTTGCCGCCCCAGGGGGTGTCGTCGGGCAGGGTGATCTCGACCAGGTTGGCCTGGCCTTTGCGGAACTCCATCAGCCGCACCAGATCGCCGACGGCGACGGCCTCCTCGATCAGCGAGGCCAGCATGCGCGGAGTGGACACCGCCACGTCCACACCCCAGGCGTCGGTGAACAGCCACTCGTTGCGTGGGTCGTTGACCCGCGCCACCACCCGGGGCACCGCGAACTCGGTCTTGGCCAGCAGGCTGAGCACCACGTTGACCTTGTCGTCGCCGGTCGCGGCGACCACGACGTCGAAGTCTTCGAGGTGCATCTGCTCGAGCAGGCTCAGTTCGCAGGCGTCACCCAGCAGCCAGTGCGCGGCCGGGATGGCGTCGGTGTCCAGATGGTCCACGTTGCGTTCGATCAGGGTCACGTCGTGCGAGTTGGCGACGAGTTCGCGGGTGACCGAACGGCCGACGGCACCCGCTCCGGCGACGGCGACTTTCACTTGTCCAGATCCTCACTCGGTGGCAGCGCCGCAATGGCCACCGCTTCGGCGGCGCGACCGGAGATCGCGGCCACGTAGACCTGGTCGCCGGCCTGCAGCACCGTCTTGGGTTCGGGCAGCACGCCGGTGCCGAAGCGGATCAGGAACGCGACCCGCGCGCCGGTGGCCTGCTCCAGATCGGTGGCGCGATGGCCCACCCAGTCTTCGTGCAGGACCACCTGGGCGACGGCGACGGTGCCGGTGGGATCTCGCCACTTGGCGGTCTCGGTCTCCTGCGTCAAGGCGTTGAGCAGTCGATCGGTGGTCCACGGCACGGTGGCGATCGTCGGGATGCCGAGGCGCTCGTAGACCTCGGCGCGTTTGGCGTCGTAGATCCGGGCGACCACCCGTCGTACCCCGAAGGTCTCGCGGGCCAGCCGCGCCGAAATGATGTTCGAGTTGTCACCGGAGGACACCGCCGCGAACGCGTCGGCCCCCTCGATGCCCGCGCGCAGCAGCACATCCCGGTCGAAACCCTGGCCGAGCACCCGCTCGCCGGCGAATTCGGGACTGAGCCTGTTGAACGCGGCACTGTCGCGGTCGATGACCGCGACATCATGGCCGATGCGGGACAGGCCGTCTGCCACCGAAGAGCCCACCCGGCCGCACCCCATCACAACCACCCGCACTCCGAGGTCCTTTCGGTTGAGTACTGCGTGTCGCAACTGATCGGTGACCGACGTCGGCAACCGATTCGGGTCCTAGGGAACGCTACCGCCAAACCCGCGTGGGCTTACTCTTGGCTCTCGTGTCCAAACTTTCAACCGCTGCGCGCCGATTGCTGATCGGCCGGCCGTTTCGCAGCGACCGGCTCAGCCACACGCTGCTGCCGAAGCGGATCGCGCTGCCGGTGTTCGCCTCGGACGCGCTGTCGTCGGTGGCATACGCCCCCGAAGAGGTCTTTCTGATGCTTTCGGTGGGCGGCCTGGCGGCGTACTCGCTGTCGCCGTGGATCGGGCTCGCGGTGGCCGCGGTCATGCTGGTCGTGGTGGCCAGCTACCGGCAGAACGTGCACGCCTACCCCTCCGGCGGCGGCGACTACGAGGTGGTCACCACCAATCTGGGCCGCAACGCCGGCTTGACCGTGGCGAGTGCTCTGATGGTGGATTATGTTCTGACCGTTGCGGTTTCGACGGCATCGGCGATCTCGAACATCGGCTCGGCGGTGCCGATGGTGGCGCAGAACAAGGTGTGGTTCTGCGTCGCCGCGATCTTGTTCGTGACGGCGCTGAACCTGCGCGGGGTGCGGGAATCCGGACTCGCCTTCGCCATTCCGACCTACGCGTTCATCATCGGTATGACCGGCATGCTCGGGTACGGGCTGTTCCGGATCTTCGTGCTGGGTAACCCGTTGCGCGCCGAGTCCGCCGGGTTCCAGATGCATTCCGAGCACGGCAAAGTCGCCGGATTCGCGCTGGTATTCCTGATGGCGCGGGCATTCTCCTCCGGTTGTGCGGCGCTGACCGGGGTGGAGGCCATCAGCAACGGGGTGCCCGCATTCGAGAAACCGAAGTCGAAGAACGCGGCGACCACGCTGCTGATGCTGGGCGCCATCGCCGTCGCGCTGCTGATGGGCATCATCGTGCTGGCCAAGAAGATCGGCGTCCAGCTGGTCAGCGACCCCGCAGAACAGCTGTCCGGCGCGCCGGCCGGCTACTACCAGAAGACGCTGGTCACCCAACTCGCGGAAACGGTCTTCGGTAACTTCCACATCGGCTTCGTGGTGATCACCGCTGTCACCGCGCTCATCCTGGTGCTGGCGGCCAACACCGCGTTCAACGGGTTCCCGGTGCTCGGTTCGGTGCTGGCCCAGCACAGCTACCTGCCGCGCCAGTTCCACACCCGCGGGGACCGGCTCGCGTTCTCCAACGGGATCGGGTTTCTCACCATTTCAGCGCTGCTGGCGATCGTCGCGTTTCGTGCCGAGCTGAGTGCGCTGATCCAGCTCTACATCGTCGGGGTGTTCATTTCCTTCACGTTGAGTCAGATCGGCATGGTGCGGCACTGGACAAGGTTGCTGCGCACCGAGACCGACGCGGCGGCGCGCCGACGGATGATGCGCTCGCGGGTGGTCAACACCATCGGGTTCATCGCCACCGGCACGGTGCTGCTGGTGGTGATGGTCACCAAATTCCTGGCCGGGGCCTGGATCGCGCTGGTCACCATGGCGTTGCTGTTCATGCTGATGAAGCTGATCCGCCGCCACTACGACGGGGTCACCCGCGAACTCGCCGAAGAAGCCGCCGAGCACGGCGACGAGATCGTGTTGCCCAGCCGCAACCACGCCCTGGTGCTGGTGTCGAAGTTGCACCTGCCCACATTGCGCGCGGTGGCCTACGCGCGGGCGACCCGGCCCGACGTGCTTGAAGCCGTCACGGTCAGCGTCGACGACAACGAGACCCGCGAGCTCAAGCGCGAGTGGGAGGAGAGCGACATCAGCGTTCCGCTGAAGGTGATCGCCTCTCCTTATCGTGAAATCACCGGCCCGGTGTTGGAATACGTCAAACGGGTCAGCAAGGAGTCGCCGCGCACGGTGGTGACGGTGTTCATCCCGGAGTACGTGGTGGGGCGCTGGTGGGAACAGTTGCTGCACAACCAGAGTGCGCTACGACTCAAGGGCCGGTTGCTGTTCATGCCCGGCGTCATGGTGACGTCGGTGCCCTGGCAATTGACGTCGTCGGAGCGGATCAAAGCGTTGCAACCGCAGTCGGCACCCGGGGATGCGCGCCGGGGCATTTTCGATTGAGCACCGAATCGGCCTGCGGGGAGCTGGTTCTGGTCACCGGGGCACCCGCGAACGGCGGCAGCTGCATCGCGCATCATGAGGGCCGGGTGGTGTTCGTTCGCTACGCGTTGCCGGGGGAGCGGGTTCGGGTGCGGGTCACTGCGGATCGCGGAAGTTATTGTCACGCAGCGGTTGTCGAGGTGCTCGAGCCGTCGGCGGACCGCATCGGGTCGCTGTGCCCGATCGCCGGGGCCGACGGGGCGGGTTGTTGCGACCTGGCATTCGTGCAGCCGGCGGTGGCCCGATCGCTGAAGGCGGCCGTGGTGGCCAATCAGCTCGAGCGCCTCGGCGGGCAGCACTGGTCGGGTGCGGCCGAACCGGTCTCCGATGCCGATGTCACCGGCTGGCGCACCAGGGTCCGGCTCGACGTCGGCGCGGACGGTCGACCCGGCTTCCACCGCTATCACAGCGACGAACTCATCACCGATCTGCGATGCGGGCAACTGAGCGAGGGGATGCTGGCGGGGCTGGCCGAGTCGCACTGGCCGCCGGCCGCTCACCTGCACGTGGCCGTCGACGACGACGGACAGCGTCACCTGGTGCGCACCGCGCGGAAGGGCAAACACACCGTTTCGAAGGTGATCGAAGGCGACTATCACGCGGTGCAGCGCGTGGGCGGCCGGCACTGGCGGGTGCCGGTGACGGCGTTCTGGCAGTCCCACCGCGACGCCGCGCAGGTGTACAGCGACCTGGTCGCTGAGTGGGCGGCGGCCGCTGCAGGGATGACTGCCTGGGATCTGTACGGCGGCGCCGGGATCTTCGCGGCGGTGCTAGCCGAGGGAGTGGGGGAGTCGGGCCGGGTGCTGAGCGTCGACACGTCGCGGGGAGCCACGGGCGCGGCGCGGGCCGCGCTGGCCGACCTGCCGCAGGTCGAGGTCGTCACCGATTCGGTGCGACGGGCTCTTGCCGCGCAGCAGTTGCGCGCCGACGTTGCTGTGCTGGATCCGCCGCGCGCGGGTGCCGGGCGCGAGGTGATCGACCTGCTGGCCGCGGCCGCCGTGCCGCGCATCGTGCACATCGGTTGCGAGGCTGCGTCTTTCGCGCGTGACATCGGTCTGTACCGGGGGCACGGATATGCCGTCGAGAAGATCAAGGTGTTCGACGCGTTTCCGTTGACCCATCATGTGGAGTGCATCGCCCTGGTGACCCGGCGAGCGTCGTGACCTCGCTTTGGGCGCGGTACCGGCGCTCGGGCGCAGCGGGTCAGCGCCAGTTCTGCGTAGACTGGCCGGATGCTGGAAAAGATCCGCGGGCCCGCTGATCTGCAGCACCTCTCCCAACAGCAGCTGAGTGAGCTGGCGCAGGAAATCCGCGAGTTCCTGATCCACAAGGTCGCTGCCACCGGGGGACACCTTGGCCCGAACCTCGGCGTCGTCGAGTTGACCCTGGCGTTGCACCGGGTTTTCGACTCCCCGCACGATCCGATCATCTTCGACACCGGCCACCAGGCCTACGTGCACAAGATGCTGACCGGGCGGGCCCAGGATTTCGAGAGCCTGCGCAAAAAGGACGGGCTGTCGGGTTATCCCTGCCGTGCCGAGAGTGAACACGACTGGGTGGAGTCCAGCCACGCCAGCGCCGCGTTGTCCTATGCCGACGGCCTGGCCAAGGCTTTCGAGCTGACCGGACACCGTAACCGGCACGTGGTTGCGATCGTCGGCGACGGCGCGCTGACCGGCGGCATGTGCTGGGAGGCGCTGAACAACATCGCCGCCTCGAACCGGCCGGTGATCATCGTCGTCAACGACAATGGGCGCAGCTACGCACCGACCATCGGTGGCGTGGCCGATCATCTGGCCACCCTGCGGCTGCAGCCGGCTTACGAACAGCTGCTCGAGCGCGGTCGCAACGCCATGCGGTCGGTGCCGCTGGTCGGCGAGGTCGCCTATCACTTCATGCACAGCGTCAAAGCCGGCATCAAGGACTCGCTGGCCCCGCAACTGTTGTTCACCGACCTCGGGTTGAAGTACGTCGGACCGGTCGACGGTCACGACGAGCGGGCGGTGGAGGTCGCGCTGCGCAGTGCCCGCGGTTTCGGCGGCCCGGTGATCGTGCACGTCGTCACCCGCAAAGGCATGGGCTACGGTCCGGCGGAGGCCGACGAAGCCGAGCAGATGCATTCCACGGTGCCGATCGACCCCATTACCGGGGTGGCCACCAAGATCGCCGGCCCCGGCTGGACCGCGACGTTCGCCGAGGCACTGATCGCGATCGGCCACCGGCGCCGCGACGTCGTCGCCATCACCGCGGCGATGCCCGGTCCCACCGGGCTGAGAGCTTTCGGGGAGGCTTTCCCAGACCGGTTGTTCGACGTCGGGATCGCCGAGCAGCACGCCATGACGTCGGCGGCCGGGTTGGCGATGGGCGGTATCCACCCCGTGGTGGCGATCTATTCGACGTTCCTCAACCGCGCGTTCGACCAGATCATGATGGACGTGGCGTTGCACAAGCTGCCCGTCACCATGGTGCTCGACCGCGCCGGTGTCACCGGCAACGACGGTCCGAGCCACAACGGCATGTGGGATCTGTCGATCCTGGGCATCGTGCCCGGCATGCGGGTGGCTGCCCCGCGCGATGCCACCCGGCTGCGCGAAGAACTCGCCGAGGCACTCGACATCGACGACGGTCCGACGGCCCTGAGGTTCCCCAAAGGTGATGTGGGCGAAGACATTCCGGCCCTCGAGCGACGGGGCGGGGTGGATGTGCTGGCCGTGCCGTCGGCAGGCTTGCACACCGATGTGCTGCTGGTTGCGGTGGGCGCGTTCGCGTCGATGGCACTGTCAGTGGCCAAGCGTCTGCACAAGCAGGGCATCGGCGTGACGGTGATCGATCCCCGCTGGGTGTTGCCGGTGCCCGAGGTGGTGCACGAACTGGCGACCCAGCACAAGCTGCTGGTGACGTTGGAGGACAACGGAGTGGCCGGCGGAGTCGGTTCGGCGGTGTCGGCGGCGTTGCGCCGTGCCGATGTCGACGTGCCGTGCCGCGACGTCGGGCTGCCGCAGAACTTTTACGACCACGCCTCCCGCGGCGAGGTACTGGCCGAGCTGGGGCTCACCGACCAGGATGTGGCCCGGCGTATCACGGGTTGGGTTGCCGCGCTTGCGGTTTCGCCGGTGGAGCAGAGCGAGATCAGCGAGCGTCTGGACTAGGACACATCTGCACGAGACTGCTGATCTTGGGTCGGCGGCTGAGTTGGGTCGTCCATTTCATTGCTCAATGGGTCGCAGTGGTTGTTCAATGAAGATCTGCTTCCGGTCGGGACGGATCAGCGGGCAGGCCTTTTGAAGATGCTCCGGGTGAAGCGCATCGTGGAGCCCTGGCAGCGAGGCGGAAATGGCGAATCCCAATTTCCAGGGTGTGATCAAACTCGATGTGCGAGATTCGGTGCCGGACTGGGATGCGTTCACCGCCAAACGTCCGCCGGCCGGGTCGCCGAATGTGTTGGTGGTGCTCTACGACGACACGGGACTGGCAGCGTGGTCGCCCTACGGCGGCCGGATCAATATGCCCACCATGGACCGGTTGGCCGCCCATGGTTTGACCTTCAGTCAGTGGCACACCACGTCACTGTGTTCGCCGACCCGATCGACATTCCTGACCGGGCGCAATCATCACCTCAACGGTTTCGCGCAGATCGCCGAAGCCGCCACCGGCTTCCCCGGTTACTCCTCGCACATCCCGCCCGCCAACGCCACCATCGCTACGGTGCTGCGTGACGCCGGCTATTCCACGCTGTGGGTGGGCAAGAATCACAACACACCGATCGATGCCTGGACTGCCGGGTCGTCGCGCAAGGAGTGGCCGCTGGGTCAGGGTTTCGACCGGTTCTACGGGTTCATCGGCGGAGAAACCAATCAGTGGTTCCCGTCGCTGGCCGAGGACAACCACTACATCGAGCAGCCGTATGGTCCCGATGAGGGGTATCACCTGTCGAAAGACCTTGCTGACAAGGCGATCTCGTTCCTGCGAGATGTACGCCAGACCGAGACCGGCAAGCCCTGGTACCTGTGGTTCTGCCCGGGTGCCAATCACGCGCCGCACCACGCTCCCAAGGACTACATCGACAAATACAAGGGGATGTTCGACGACGGGTATGAGGCTTACCGCGAGTGGGTGCTGCCGCGCATGATCGAACGCGGCATCCTGCCCGAGGGCACCGAGTTGACGCCGCTTAACCCGATGACTCCGGGCACGTTCCTGGAAGGCGACGGGGTGCGGCCGTGGGATTCGTTGTCGGTGGAGGAAAAGCGGTTGTTCTCTCGCATGGCGGAGGTGTTCGCGGGCTTCTCGGAGTACACCGATGCCCAAGTTGGGCGGATCATCGACTATCTGGAGGAATCCGGACAACTCGACAACACGCTGGTCATCTACGCCGCGGACAACGGCGCATCGGGGGAGGGCAGCCCGAACGGCTCGGTCAACGAAGGCAAATTCTTCAACGGCTGGCCCGACGACATCGAAATGAACTTGGCGATGATCGACGAACTCGGTGGCCCGAACACCTACAACCATCATCCGACAGGCTGGGCCGCGGCCTTCTGCACCCCGTTCCGGATGTTCAAGCGCTACACCTACCAGGGCGGACTGTGCGATCCGCTGGTGATGTCCTGGCCGGCCGGGATGACGGCTCGCGGTGAGGTCCGCGGCCAGTACCACCACTGCACCGACATCGTGCCGACCATCCTGGACTGCTGCGGCGTCAGCATGCCCGATGCCGTGAACGGCGTTGCGCAGCATCCGCTTTCGGGAGTGTCGATGCGGTATTGCTTCGATGACGCCGACGCTTCAACACAGAAGCAAACTCAGTACTACGAAATGGCCGGCCAGCGCGGAATCTGGCATCAGGGTTGGAAGGCCGTCACAGAGCATGGCCCACTGTCAGGCATGGGGCACTTCGAGAAGGATCGTTGGCAGTTGTTTCACACCGACGCCGACCGCTCGGAGGCCCATGACCTGGCCGAGCAGCATCCGGACAAGGTCGCCCAACTCGCCGAGTTGTGGATGAAAGAGGCGGTGGCCAACAACGTGCTGCCGCTCAACGACTACGCCGGCGTCGGCAAGGACCTCGAGGCGATGCACAAGCTGCTCTACAAGGTCCAAGTGCCCGAAAACGGCCAGTACACCTACTATCCGGGCACCAGTCCGATTCCGGAGGCGTCGGCGGCCAACACCCATGCGGTGTCGTTCAAGATCCTTGCCCAGGTCGTGACCGAACCGCACACCCAGGGTGTGGTCTTCGCGCAGGGCTCACGGTTCGGCGGGCACGCGCTGTACATCAAGGACGGCAAGGTCCGCTACGTCTACAACTTCCTCGGCGTGCCACCGCTGCAGGTGTTGGAAGCCGACCTGCCCGCCGCCGGTCCACACGTGATCGGCGTCGACTTCGCCAAGGAACGCATCGGTGAGCACCAGGCCGTGTACGGCACGGCGACCCTCTTCGTCGACGAAAAACCCATGGCCAGCATCGAGATCCGGACCATCGTCGCGTTCTTCTCGCTATGCGGTGAGGGGTTGTGCATCGGGTACGACAGCTCGGACCCGGTCACTCCTGACTACACGGGAAGATTCGAGTACACCGGTGGCCGCATCGAGAAGGTCGTGTTCGACATCGCCGACAACGCGTACATCGACCTGCAACAGCAATTCGCCGCAGCCATGGCGCGGGACTGAGCAGCGCCACCATGGATCTTGAGCCGCACGGCTGGCCGACCACCGAGACATTGTCAACCCCCTTCGGCGATGTCGAGTTCCAGGGTGGTTATCCCGTCGGGGACACCGGACAACGGCTGCTGACTCAGTTGCGGTTCAACCGAGCTGTCGAGGTCTATCTGACTCAGCTCACCGCCGTCAGCCAGATCGCTCAGCGCGAAGGACTGCGGGCTTTCGGGGCCACCACCGCGCAGCACGTGGTGATCTGGGAGCAATTGATGAACTCACGGACTCTGTTGCTCACGGCGAATGCCGAAACCGTCTATGCCATAGCGCAATTAGATCTCCGCACCGACGGCCCCACGGTCGTCGAAGCGCCCCCGCACATGCTGGGCCTGATGCAAGATGGGGTGCAACGCTATCTGGTCGACATTGGAGCCTTGGGTCCCGACGAAGGCCGAGGTGGTCGATTTCTGGTCTTGCCGCCGGACCACGAGGGTCCGGTTCCCGACGGATTCTTCATCGTACGTTCGCCGACATATTCGGCCCTGGTTGCATTGCGCGGGTTTCAGGTCGATGGGAGCACCGAAACCGCAGTAGCTCTGATCCGGCGCCTGCAGATTTACCCGTTGGGCGTCGATCCGCGACCGGCCATGGTTTTCCTCAATGGTTCCGACGCGGACATCGACACCATATTCCCCGACACCTATCGATACTTCGAACTGCTGGCGAGGCTGGTCGAGGAAGAGCCCACCGGGATCTTCGGTCCGCTGGAGCGATTCCAGATGCAAGCGGTGGGCATCGAGAAGGGATCACCGTTTGTCCCAGACGACAACACCCGTGCCCTGCTGGACCAAGCGGCGCGAACAGGTGGTGCCATGGCGCGGGCCAATACCTACGGTGTGGCCGACGGCTTTTACCCGGGCAAGCAGTGGCAGGGGATCGCCGACGGAGACTACACTTTCACCAGTGATGGTGTCCCACAGGTGGATACCCGCAACAACGTCTATTACCTGGCCATCGGCAACTCGCCCGCCATGATGGAGAAGCACATCGGGCAGGGTTCGCAATATCTCTGGACCTACCGCGACGACAGCGGTGCGTTCCTGCAGGGCGACAACACCTATCGGCTACACCTTCGACCCGATATCCCGGCCCTGAACTTCTGGTCTGTTCTGGTGTACGACGCCGTCAGCCGCTCGCAAGTGCAGACGAGCCAGCCACTGCCCTCGGTCAGCTCCTACACCGATCCGGTAGTCAATGACGATGCTTCCATCGATATCCACTTCGGCCCGCATCCGCCTGTTGGACACGCGAATTGGATCCAGACGGTGCCGGATCGGGGATGGTTTGCGATGGTCCGTTTCTACAGCCCCACCGAGGCATTCTTCGACAAGTCCTGGCAACTCGACGACATTGCTCTGCTAAGTAAGGCGACTCGATGACATCACTACCTGCCGCACCACCGCGTAATCCCTTCCTGGCCGACTCCAATGTCGCTCTTGCGCACTCGAACTCCGCACAGACCGACTCCACCACCGATGCCGGGCCGGTCGGCCCGAGCCGGATCCTCGGTCCAGAAGATCTGCGATATCACGATCTGGGCATGTTCAATCTGGTCTACCTGGTCTCAGGTCCCTACCCGGACGGCAAACAGGTGGTGTGGACCAATGGTTCGCAGTACCTGACGAAGTTCGATTACGACACTTTCGATGTCATCTCGTCGCTGCGCATGCCCGGATCAGACCACGCCGACGGGCTGGCGCACGAGCAGTACATCGGTGTATTCGATTCCGACGCATCGTTCGAAGAGAAGTGGGCCGCAGCGCAACGCTCCGGCATACCGCCCTTGGACGGCATCTACACCCTCCTCGACAACGACAACCAATATGTCGTGGCCGGCGCCGGATTCGTTCGTACATATGGGGATTCGACCCCCGGTGACCGGCACGCCGGGATCGTCGTCAAATCCCACTGGGACAAACCCGACCACATCACCGGGTCCTTCATCGGCATGAATATGACCTTTGACGGGCGCTTGATCCTCGCTACCGCCGACGGCTATCTCCTGGCGCTGACCCGCGACTTCACCCAATACGACTGCATCCGGCTACCCGGCGCGGATGTCGAGGTCGCCCAGCAGCCCGAAGGTGTGCCGTGGATCCGCAACGGCTTCGCGATCGACGAGCATGGCGGCATCTATATCGCTTCGCAGAACAATTTGCACAAGGTTGTCTGGACCGGCACCAAGCTATCCACCGACGAGGGCGATGGAGCGTGGCGCGCGCCGTTCAGAAACTCGCTGGGCCGCGGTACGGGGTCAACACCGTCGCTGGTGGGATTTGATGACGAACCCGACAAACTCGTCGTCATCACCGACGGTGACACGCTGATGAACGTGACTGTCTACTGGCGCGATGAAGTCCCGCCGGGCTGGCAGCAACTCGACGGAGCGCCTTCGCCTCGCATTGCGGGATGGCAACCCGCCGACTTCGGGGATCCGACCTTGCAGGCCGCGCAATCGGAACAATCCGTGGCCTGTTCGGGATACGGCATGTTCGTGGTGAATAACGAACCACGCAACGTCCCAGCGGCGATTCTCAATGATCCGCAGTCCAAACTACAGTTCATCGGCTACCTCTCGTATCTCGACGAGTTCGCACCTCGGGGTGGTCACAAGTTTGAGTGGGACCCGGTGGCGAAGAATCTCCGCAGCGCCTGGGCGAATACCGAAATCAGTTCACCGAATTGCGTCCCGTATGTTTCCACCGGGTCGAACATCGTCTACGTGTCCGGAGCGCGCGACAACCTGTGGACGTTGGAGGGGCTCGATTGGACCACTGGCGAGTGCACGTTCCACTACACGCTCGGGAGTGCACGGTTCAACAGCTTCTACTCCCAACCCTGCGTCGACGGCGAGGGCCGGGTCATGGTCAGCGCCCTCTACGGAGCATTACGAATTCAGCCGCACTGAGGCAGTGGCATGGCTAGTCACCGTCGGCCGGGGTTTGTGCGGCCCGCAGTAAGGCTGCGGCGAGCACCGGGACCACCAGTTCGCGTTGCCACGGGCGTGCCTGCCCGGTCCGCAGAAATTCTTCGGTGATCGCCACCGCGTCGGCGCTGCCCGGTCCCAGAGTGTCCCACTCCCAGCACAGGCGCCGCACCAGATCGGGCGCGACGAGATTCTCCGCCGGTATCTCCACCCGCTGCGACAACTCCGCCAACGCGGCGCGGGCTGCCTCCAGTCGGGCGGCGGCTTCCGGTTTGCGCCTGCTCCACCGCGCCGGCGGCGGCGGCCCGTACGGCGGTTCGCCCTGCTCCGGCAGATCCTGGTTGCGCCGCGCATTCTGCAGCGCCGACAACCACATCGGGGCGCTGCGACGCTGGTTGCGTCCGCCGAACACGGGTAGCGCGACGAGTTCGTCGACCGTCGCCGGATCGGCGATCGCGGCCTCGATGATCGCCGAATCCGGCAGGATTCGCCGTGGCGCGATGTCGCGGCGCTGGGCGATCCGGTCGCGTGTCGTCCACAGTTCGCGTACCGCCGCCAGCGCGCGACGGTCGTGCACCTTGTGGATGCCCGAGGTGCGCCGCCAGCGGTCGGTGCGCGCGGCCGGAGCGGCACGCGTCTCGAAGGTGCGCAGGTACTCGAATTCCTGTGCGGCCCAATCGGTTTTGCCCTGCTGAGCCAGAATCTCGGAGATCGCGGCACGCAGCTCGATCAGCAGTTCGACGTCCAGGGCGGCGTAGTTGAGCCACGCCGACGGCAACGGCCGCTTCGACCAGTCCGCCGCGCCGTGGCCCTTGGCCAGCCCCTGGTGCAGCAGCCGTTCGACCATGGTCGCCAGGTTCACCCGTTCCAAGCCGGCCAGCCGTCCGGCCAGTTCGGTGTCGTACAACGCGGGCGGTCGCATGCCGACCTCGGCCAGGCACGGCAGGTCCTGGTCGGCGGAGTGCAGTATCCATTCGTCCTGGCCGAGCACCTCGGCAACGGGTTGCAGCACGGTCAGCGGGTCACCGCCGTGGCTGACCGGATCGATCAGCACGGTGCCGGCGCCGGACCGCCGGATCTGGATCAGGTAGGCCCGGTTGGAGTACCGGAAACCCGAGGCCCGCTCGGCGTCCACTGCGAACGGTCCGTGCCCGCGGTCGAGTTGCGCTGCGGCTGAGGCGATTTCGTCTGCATAGACGGAAAGGTTCGGCATGCCGTCGGCTGGGTGCAACAGCATGGGGACTTCGGGTTCCGCGCTGCCCGGCGCAGCTGCCTCCGCAGGAGACGGGTCGGGGCACATGTCAGGCGCGGGACCGTGAGCTCAGGTCGGTGACTCCCGCCGGCGGCAGGCCGGCCGCGTGCTCGAGCACATCGCAGAACGCTTTGACGTGGCTGCCCACTTCGGGTGTGGTGGCCGTCCACGACGCCCGCAGTTCCAGCTGGTGCGCGCGCGGCGGACCGGAGATGTCGCCGTAGCGAACCGACGTGGTGGCGGTGACCGTCCCGCCGAGCGCCGTCATGTGCTGGGTGTGCGAATCCAGCGCCTCGGAGAGCCAGCTCCACGCCACTTCCGGCAGCAACGGGTCGATCGCCTCGTGCGAGTCCAGATCCGCCTGAATGTAGGCGACCAGGCGCAGGGTGCCGTCCCAGGCGTCGGAGCCTTCCGGGTCGTACAGCAGTATCAGCCGGCCGAAAGCGTCACCTTCGGAACGTTCGGGCACGATGTCGAGGTCGGGGTGTTTGACCTCGGCGCCCAGCGCATAGCTGTAGGGCGCCAGGCGCTGCGGCGGACGAATGGGACCGAGCTCGATCTCCGAGCGCACGGTGACGGTGTTCATCGCCGCGACCGCCTCGCGGAACGGTTCGGGTTCGGCGGCTGACGTCATGAGCGCCGCTCCTCCGCATCGCTGCGCTCTGCATCGTCGTCGTCGCGCGTCACAGCTTCCGACGGTAGACCTATCGTCCAACCGGCGAAATCAGGCGCGCCGACGCGCGGTCAGTCGATGAAACGGGCGGGTCGCTTTTCTCGGTGTGCCGCCAGGCCTTCGCGCACGTCGGGGCCGGCGAAGCCGATGAATTCCAGGCCGAGCGACGTTTCGAAGGCGGGGGCGAACATCCGGTACCAGTGATTCAGGCTGTGCTTCGTCCAGCGGATCGCATTCTGGGCGCCGGCGGCCAGATTCTCCGCCAGACGCGTCGCGGTGGACAGCACATCATCGTCGTCGACGCAGGTGGAGACCAGGCCGATGCGCTCGGCCTCTTCGCCGGACAGCGCCTCGCAGGTGAGCAGGTAGTACTTGGCCTTGGCCATGCCGGCCAGCAACGGCCAGCAGATCGCCGCGTGGTCACCGGCGGCCACGCCCAGTTTGGTGTGCCCGTCGATGATCTTCGCCGAGCGGCCCGCCACCGAGATGTCGGCGAGCAGGGCCACCACCAGGCCGGCACCGACGGCCGGGCCGGTGATCGCCGAGACCACCGGCTTGCTGAAGTTGACCAGGTGCAGCACCAGGTCGCGGGCCTCACGCATGATGCGCAACCGGCCTTCGTAGTCGTTGATGGTCTCGTCGATCAGGTCGAAGCTGCCACCGGAGGAGAACGCCTTGCCTTCGCCGCGGACCAGGACCGCCCGCACCGCGGGGTCGCGGTCGATCACCGGCCAGATGTCGGCGAGGTCGCGGTGCATCTGCGGGCCGACCGAATTCAGGCCCGGTGCGTCGAGGACCAGATTCAGCACGCCGTCACGCTCGGATTCGCAGCGCAGGCTGGGGAAGTCGTCGTAGGTGAGGGGCATTGGCGTGATGGTACGCGGGTGGACCGTCGCAACCCCGTGGCAGCATGGGAGCCGATGAGTACCCGTCGTGACCTCCCGCAGTCGCCCTATCTGGCCACGGTCGCCGGGCGCAAACCCAGCCGCATCCCGGTCTGGTTCATGCGCCAGGCCGGCCGATCCCTGCCCGAATACCGCGCGCTGCGCGAACGGCATAGCATGCTGGCGGCCTGCTTCGAGCCGGAAGTGGCCTGCGAGATCACCCTGCAGCCGATTCGTCGCTACAACACCGACGCGGCGATCCTGTTCTCCGACATCGTGGTGCCGCTGCGAGCGGCGGGCATCGATCTGGACATCGTCCCCGACGTCGGACCGGTTATCGCCCAGCCGATCCGCACCGCTGCAGACGTCGCAGCCATGAAACCGCTTGACCCGCAATCTATTCAGCCCATCCTGGATGCTATCGGCCTGCTGGTGGCCGCGTTGGGTGAGGTGCCGCTGATCGGATTCGCCGGGGCGCCGTTCACGCTGGCCTCCTACCTGGTGGAGGGCGGCCCGAGTCGCAACCACGCGCGCACCAAGGCGATGATGCTCGCCGAACCGGCGAGCTGGCATGCGCTGATGACCAAGCTGACCGACCTCACCATCGAGTTCCTGCGCGGTCAGATCGGCGCCGGGGCGGATGCGATCCAGTTGTTCGACTCCTGGGCCGGGACGCTGTCATTGGCCGACTACCGCCAGTACGTGCTGCCGCACAGCGCGCGGGTGTTCGCCACGCTCGCCGAGCACGACGTGCCGATGACGCATTTCGGTGTCGGCACCGCCGAATTACTCGGCGCCATGTCGGAGGCCGTGCAGCCGGCGCGCGCCCGCATGGTCGGGGTGGACTGGCGGACCTCGCTGACCGATGCCGCCACCCGGGTGGCGCCGGGTACGGCACTGCAGGGGAATCTGGACCCGGTGGTGGTGCTCGCGGGCTGGCCGGTGACGGAGAAAGTAGCTCGCGCCGTCGTCGACGACGGGCGCCGTGCCGTTGACGCCGGAGCCGCCGGACACGTCTTCAACCTGGGTCACGGTGTGCTGCCGGAGACCGATCCTGGTGTGCTGACCGAGCTGGTGTCGCTGGTCCACTCGCTATGACCGCCCGCTCGTATTGCGTTGTGGGCGGCGGTATTTCGGGCCTGACCGCGGCGTACCGGTTGCGGCAGGCCGCGCCGGAAGCGGCCATCACGCTGTTCGACCCGGCCGATCGGCTCGGCGGCGTGCTGCGCACCGAGTCGCTGGGCGGGCAGCCGATGGACCTCGGCGCTGAGGCGTTCGTGCTGCGCCGTCCTGAGATGCCGGCGCTGCTGGCCGAATTGGGCCTGGCTCACCACCAACGGGCCACCACCGGCGTGCGTCCGCTGATCTACAGCGGCCGACGGCTGCACGCGATGCCGTCGGACACCGTGGCGGGCATTCCGTCGTCGGCGGCATCGATGGCCGGTCTGGTCGACGAGGCCACGATCGTGCGGATCGAATCCGAGCCGGGGCGGGCACTGGACTGGACCCCCGGCAGCGACCCCACGGTGGCCGACTTGGTGGCCGAGCGGTTCGGCGCGCAAGTGGTGGCCCGGTCGGTGGATCCGCTGCTGGGTGGGGTGTACGCGGGATCGGCGGCCACCATCGGATTGCGTGCGGCCGTGCCCACGGTGGCGGCGGCCCTGGACCGCGGCGCGGCCAGCCTGACCGAGGCGATCCTGAGCGTGTTGCCGCCGACCGGGGGCGGGCCGGTGTTCGGCTCGCTGCAGGGCGGCTACCAGGTGCTGCTCGACGAACTCGTCGCGCGCAGCCGGATCCGGTGGGTCCGGGCCAGGATCGACGCGCTCGAACCTGGTTGGACACTGCGTGACGAGACCGGCGTGCAGTGGCAGGCCGACGGCGTGGTGCTGGCGGTCCCGGCGGTGCAGGTCGCCCGGCTGGTGCAGACACTGGCGCCGGCGACGGCGGCGGCCGCCGGTCGGATCGTGACGGCCTCTTCGGTGGTGGTGGCGCTTGCGGTGCCGGCCGACACGCCGTTTCCGCAGTCGTCGGGCGTACTGGTGGCCAGCGGGGAACCGTTGCACGCCAAAGCGATTACGTTGTCGTCGCGCAAATGGGGGCTCGATGGCGATGTCCAGCAGGTGCGGCTGTCCATCGGGCGGTTCGGTGACGACGTCGCGAAGGGGACGTCGGAGGGCGACCTGCTTGGCTGGGCGCTGGAGGACCTGGCCGACGTGTTCGGGGTAGACCTCGAGCCGGTGGATGTGCGGGTGCAGCGCTGGATCGACGCCATGCCGCAGTACGGTCCGCAGCACGCGAACCTGGTGGCCACCTTGCGGGCCGGCCTGCCGCCCACGCTGGTCGTCGCGGGCAGCTACCTCGACGGCATCGGGGTACCGGCCTGTATCGGCGCGGCCGGAAAGGCCGCGGCCAGTGTGGTCTCGGCCGTGTCGGGACGAGTGGCACGATAGGTGCCATGGCACGCCTGGACTTCGACGCCCTCAACTCCACCATCCGCTACCTGATGTTTTCGGTGTTCTCCGTGCGGGCCGGGGAGCTCGGGGAGGAACGCGGTGCCGTCGTCGACGAGACCGCGACCTTCCTCAAGCAGCAGGAGGAACGCGGGGTGGTGGTGCGCGGCCTCTACGACGTCGCCGGCCTGCGCGCGGATGCCGACTTCATGATCTGGACGCACGCCGAGCGGGTCGAGGCCCTGCAGGCGACCTACGCCGACTTCCGGCGCGCCACCGCGCTGGGCCGCGTGTGCACGCCGGTATGGAGCAGCGTGGCGTTGCACCGGCCGGCCGAGTTCAACAAGAGCCATGTCCCGGCTTTCATCGCCGGGGAAGACCCCGGCAACTACGTTTGCGTGTATCCCTTCGTGCGGTCCTACGAGTGGTACCTGCTGCCCGACGAGGAGCGTCGCCGCATGCTCGCCGAGCACGGCATGGCGGCGCGGGAGTACAAAGACGTGCGCGCCAACACGGTGCCGGCCTTCGCGCTGGGCGACTACGAGTGGATTCTGGCCTTCGAGGCGCCCGAACTGGACCGCATCGTGGACCTGATGCGCGAACTGCGCGCCACCGACGCCCGCCGGCACACCCGCGAGGAGACGCCGTTCTTCACCGGCCCGCGGGTGGGGGTCGAGCAGCTGGTGAGCGCGCTGCCCTGAGCGCGGGTTGGCTCTGCGCTGAGGGCGGGGGTTAGTCGCACTTGGCCGCCGTGGACGCAAAGTCAACGCCCAGCGGGTCAGCCCTCGTCGGGGACCAGGCGCAGCGAGATCGAGTTGATGCAGTAGCGCTGGTCGGTGGGCGTGGGATATCCCTCACCGGAGAACACATGCCCCAGGTGGCTGTGGCAATTCGCGCATAACACCTCGGTGCGAATCGCACCCATCGAGTGGTCGGGCCGCAGGATGACCGCATCCGAACTCGACGGGTCGAAGAAGGACGGCCAGCCGCAGTGCGACTCGAATTTCTCTGTGCTGCGGAACAATTCGGCACCGCAGGCCCGGCACTGGTAGCTGCCCTGGGTCTTGGTGTCGGTGTACTCGCCGGTGAACGGTCGTTCGGTGCCGGCCTGGCGCAGCACAGCGAACTCCTGCGGGTTGAGCTTCTTGCGCCACTCGTCGTCGGTGAGTTGCAGTTTCGGACGGGCGATGTCAGTCACGTTGCCCCACTCCTTCCCAAGTCTGGTGTGGGTGAACTTCCCACGCTAGCGCGGTCCGGTTCGGGCGTCAGCCACGCCGGGTCGATGCCGTCGTCCAGGCGGTTCTCCGCCTTGGCATCCAGGTAGCGGAAGTACAGCACCGTGAACGTCACGATCAGCAGCAGGGACCAACCGTAGGTGATCTTCAGGTATTCCATCGCCCGCCCCCACCGCATCCAGTTGAACAACAGCCAGCGATCCAGGGTCATGAAACCGTAGATCCCCAGCCACGCCGGCCAGTTGCGGATCACCGAGTTGGGCAACACCACCGTCATCAGGAACGGGAACAGCATCATCGAGTAGTAGCCCTGGGCCAGCGACAACGCCAGCCACGACCACAGCAGCAGCACGCCCGATGAGGTGGTGAACCAGAACAGTGGATCCCGGGTGCGGTAGTAGCGGTAGAGCAGCCATATCGCGCCAATGGCGATGGCGGTGAACAGCAGCCGCAGCCCGATGATCAACCAGGTGGGCAGCCCGAAGTACACGCCGTTGCCCTCGATGGAACTGTTGAAGTAGTCGCGGGTGCCCAGGATGTAGGGCAGGGTGCGGGTGAAGAAGTCCATCGCGCGGGGCACCACCGGCAGCGCGGCCAGGTTGACCACCAGCGGCACCAGCAATGCGGTCGCCAGGGCCCGCCACTGCCGGTTGAGCAGCGGCAGCAGTAGCAGCGGGCCGAGCAGCGGTTTGAGGACCAGCGTCAGCCCGATCGCCAGCCCGGCCCACCACTGCCGACTCGCGCGGCCGTCCAGCAGCCACTTCAGGAACAGCACCTCCAGCAGCAGGATGCAGCCGTTGATGTTGGTGAAGACCAGGGTGTTGGTCACCGTCTCGGTGCAGAACATGGCCAGGATCAGCGCCGGCGCGGCCACCGAGGACAACGTGAAGTGGAACATCCGCAGCAACAGATAGGCGGCGACGAGGATGGCCACGGTGTTGATCGAGATGAACAGGTAGCGCGACGGCGCGAAGGGCAGGTACCCGAACGGCGCCATCAGCAACGTGCCACCCGGCGGGTACAGGTAGTGCGGGTCGACGTAGTCGAAATGCTCGTTGTAGAGCTCCAGGCCGTGCCGGAAGTTCAGCGCCGCCCGGTACACCGGTTTGAAGTCGTCGGTGATGTTGCCGTTGGTGGTCAGCACGATGCTGCGATGCAGCACCGACAGGATGGCGATCGGCCACAACACCGTCCGAACGATGGCTGCGGTGCTGCGGGGGCCGGGACGGAATGCGCCCTGCACGTATTCGCGGAGGCCGGTTCTGGTCGAGTCAGCTGCCGTCACCAGCGCACCGTACACCGGCGTTGGGGGCGCGGCGTCGGGCGGTCCGGGCCGATTATCAGGCGGGACAGTACGTGTCGGTGCCGGGCAGTTTGCCGGTGTCGAGGTAGGCCGCCAGCGGCGTGACCGCGCAGGACGAGTAGATGCTGGCGCCGTGCCCGATGCCCTGCCACATCACCCGCTTGCTGGCGGCGTTGGCGTTGATGACCGCGGCTGAGGTGGCCGCAACTCCCTCATTGCCGGCGATCGGGTCGTTCTGCACACCCAGCAGCAGCACGTCGAGCTTGAGTTGTTTCGGTGGCTGCGGGGTGGCACCGGTCGGCCAGTGCACACACTTGATCAGGTTGAGCGCCGCGACGGCGCCGAACTGGGGGTACAGCTTGCCCCAGGCCACCACCAGCTCGCGCACCCGGTCCGGGGTGGGGCGGTTCACCGAGTCGCTGCAGTTGTTGACGAATTGCCCGTCGCTGTGCTGAATGGTTTCGGCGCGGTTGATCAGGTTGTTCAGCGCATTGAAGTCCCCGGAACGCGCCGCGGCCAAGGCGTTGGCCAGGTTCGTCGTGTTGCCCACCCGGTCGCCGGTCGGAAAGCCCAACGCGGTAGTGATGGCCATCGTGATCGACGCCACCGAAGTGCGGCCCAAGCCGTAGCTGCGCGCCGACGTCAACAACGCGCTGATCGCGCCCTTCGGGTCCGGACCCAGCGCACAGTTGATCGCCACGCACTGCGCCGCGAACGCGTCCAGCGCGGCCTGCTGGCCTTTGACCTGCTGCTCGGCGGCCGCTTCGGCGCTGGCCCCCAGCGCCACCGGCGAGTCCAGGATCAGGCGGGCCACCTTGTCCGGGCGTGATCCGGCGTACGTCAGCGCGACCTGCGCTCCGTTGCCGACCCCGACCAGCGCGACCGCGGGGACGTCCCAGAGGTTGCGCAGCCGCTCGATGTCGGATGCGGCATGGGCGTTGTCGTAGGCGGAGTCGCCGGGCGCGATGGCATCGGTGCAGTTGGTGGTGGCGGTGTTGGAGATTTCGGAGAGGTTGGCTACCGGGTCGTCACCGGTCTCGAACTGGGTCTGGTCGCGCATCTCTTCGCGGTCGAGGCGGTCGCGGCAGTCGATGGGGCTGGACATGCCGATGCCGCGGCGGTCGACGGCGACGATGGGGTGGGTACGCAGCACGTCGGCCCCGGCGTGGGACAGCCAGACCGGCAGCTGCGTGGACGACGCGATATCCGAGCCGGTGGTGAACACCAGCGGCCCGGCATCTTTCGGGGTCTGACCGGAGCGGGCACGCACCACGCCGATGCTCACCGAGCCCGATCCGCCGTTGAGCGAGTCCAGGTCCGCGTCGTAGGTGGCGCATTCCAGCTTGACGCCGGGTGCGCCGGGGACGCCGGCGTCGGCGTTGAGCTTGGAGGTGCAGTCGCGCCATGACAGATCGTTCTTGGGTGCCGCGATCGGCGGTGGACCGCTGGGCGGTGGTTTGGTGGTCGACACTCCCTGCGGGCGGGCGCCGGAGTCGGTGGCGTAGCGGGGGTCGGCGCCGAAGACCGGGACGCAGCCGGCCAGCACGGTGGTGACCACCAACAAGATCGTGGCGGGCAGGATGCGCCGATTCATGCCGACCACAGTAGCCGGGCTACACCCTGACGTAGCGCGTGTACAGATAGCCGGCGTCGTCGGTGAGCACATGCGCGCAGCGCATCCGGGTCTGCAGCTGGCCCAGACCCGAGACGATGCGGTGCGCGGCGCCGCCGACGACGACGGGCGCGATGGTCAGGCACAGCTCGTCGAGTAATTCGCGGTCGAGGAAGGCGCCGAGCAGCGTCGGTCCGCCCTCGGTCAGGACGCGCGACAGTCCACGCCCCCGCAGGGTGCTCAGCACGGTGCCTACGTCGACCTCGCCGGGATCGTCGGCCGAACAGGCGATGACGTCGTCGACCACACCCGACAGCAGGCGGCGGGCATCGTCGGCGGCGGCGGCGCAGGTGAGTACCAGTGGCGCCACCTCGGTGCGGGTGAAGACCGCCAGGTCGTGGTCGAGGTGACCGGTTCGGGTGACGATCGCTATCGGCGGCACCTCGCCTTGACCACGGGCCTGCCGCTGTTGGCGCTGCGCGACGCTGAGTTGGGCACCCGCGTAACCCTCCGAGCGCACCGTTCCCGCCCCGACCACAATCACGTCGGCCAGTTCCCGCAGCACGACGAAGACCGCCCGGTCACCGGGGCTGCCCAGGGCGCCGCTGAGACCCTGGACGGTGGCGCCGCCGTCCAGGCTGGTGATGAAGTTCGCGCGCACCCACCCGAGGTCGGGCGGATAACCGTAGAGCCGGGGGAGTTCGGCGGGATCCAGGTCGCGCGTGGCGCCGAGCAGCGTCAGAGACGTCTCGCCAGGCATGAGGTCGATTGCAGCACGTCGCTACAGTTCGTGCATGCACGGGGCCAGTTCGGCGCAGGTCGGTCACCTGGTGGATCGGCATCCGTCGGTGTCGCCGGAGCGGTTGATCGGCCAGTTGCGGCCGCCGCCGACGTTCGCCGACGTCAGCTTCGCGACGTATCGGCCGGACCCTGCCGAACCAACCCAGGCCGCCGCCGTCGAATCCTGCCGGGAGTTCTGCCGGCAGGCCGAGCAGCGCCGGGCGGGCCGCAAGAAGTTGTTCGGCCGCCGCGAGGTCCTGCCGGGCGTCGGGTTGTATCTGGACGGTGGGTTCGGCGTCGGCAAGACCCACCTGCTGGCCTCGGCCTATTACCAGTTGCCCGACGCCGCGCCGAAGGCGTTCGCGACGTTCGGCGAGCTGACCCAGCTGGCCGGGGTGTTCGGCTTCGCCGAATGCATCGAGCTGCTGGCCGACTACACCGCGGTGTGCATCGATGAGTTCGAGTTGGACGACCCGGGCAACACCACGCTGGTCTCCCGGTTGCTGTCGTCGCTGGTCCAGCGGGGGGTCTCGGTGGCCGCCACCTCCAACACGCTGCCCGAGCAACTGGGCGAGGGACGGTTCGCGGCGCAGGACTTCCTCCGCGAAATCAACACGCTGGCAAGCATTTTCACCACGGTTCGCATCGAGGGACCCGACTACCGGCACCGCGACCTGCCGCCGGCGCCGCCACCGCTGTCCGACGAGGAGGTCGCCGCGCGCGCCGCCGAGGTCGCCGGGGCGACGCTGGACGACTTCGACGCGCTGTGCGCCCATCTGGCCACCATGCACCCGTCGCGGTATCTGACGTTGATCGAAGGCGTGACCGCGGTGTTCCTGACCGGCGTGCACGGGGTGGACGACCAGAACGTGGCATTGCGGCTGGTGGCGCTGACCGACCGGCTCTACGACGCCGGTGTGCCGGTGGTGGCCTCGGGCGCGAAACTGGACACCGTCTTCAGCGAGGAGATGCTGGCCGGCGGTTACCGCAAGAAGTATCTGCGGGCCACGTCGCGGCTGCTGGCGCTCACGCTGATGTCGGGGAGGCGAGCGCCCGGACCATGACGTGGTCGTCCTCGACGAAGTCGCCCATCTGAAATGTCCTGCTGCCGTTGATCGTGAAGTCGAACTTGGCGTAAAAGCGCAGTGCGCGAACGTTTTTCTTGTTGGTGCCCAGCCACATGCAGCGTGCACCCCACCGCGTCGCGGTATCCAGCGCGGCACTCATCAGCGCCGCCGAGACGCCGTGCCCGTGGAAGTCGGGCAGCACATACAACTTCGACAGTTCCACCGCCGGGCGCAGCGGGACGGCGCGCTGGATGTCCGCGTCGTCCGGCACACCGCGAATCAGCATGGCGTAACCTACAATTCGGCCGTCGTGCCGGGCTACGAAGACCGCACGTCGCTGGTCGGTGAGGTACTGCGCGAAACGTGGCGCCGACAGGTTCGTGTCGATGAAAGCGGCGATGTCCTCGGCGCGCGACCACGGCGGGCACGCCAGTGGAAAGGTGCGCGCCGCGACGTCGGCCAGGTCTTCGGCGTCGCCGAGGGTGGCGAGTTCGATATTCAGTTCAAAGATTCCACTGCGCGAGGTGAACTCCGGTCTTGCGGTCCAGCAGGACGACCACCGACACCGGATCGCGGTAGGCGTCCCAATACACTCCGCCGCGCACCACCGCACCTGTCGGGGCGTTGCCCAGCTGGGCGTCCAGCCAGTCGGGTGCGTCGCACGGCCGCGGCTTGTAGGCGTCGGCGAACGGCGTGACACCGTCGAAACTGAAGTTCGACGCCATGATGTAGGAGTTCGGTACTCGGACGGCACGGACCACCACGTCGGCCCGGGCCACCGTGCTGTCGGGGAAACTCTTGACCGGCACGCCACTTCGCGTGTAGCCGAAGCCCGGTGGCGGTTCGACCGGCACCACACTGGTGACGGTGACGTCGGCGACGTAGGTGCCGGTGTCCACCCGCAACGTGTCACCGAGATGACCGATGGGTGCGTCACCCGCCCGCGCGGCCGGCAGCGCGGCGTCAACCGGCAGCGTCCCGGCCGTGACGACGAGGAACGCGGAAAGGGCGATCAGCCAGCGGCGCATCCTCGCATGATGACATATGCGCAAACGTCGCGGGAGGGGTTGATCGGGCTCAGGTATCGGTCGGCTCCGCGGTGGTGAGCGATTCCAGTGCGGCGCGCAGATCAGCCTCCACCCGATCTTTCTCGACACCGGCCCGGTGCAGTGGCCCGGCGCCGTCCTCGAGCTCCAGCAGCGCAAGGAGCAGGTGTTCGGTGCCGATGTAGTTGTGGCCCAGGCGAAGTGCTTCACGGAAGGTGAGTTCGAGCACCTTGCGGGCCGGGCCGCTGAACGGGATCAGCGCGGGCGGTTCGCCGGTGCGCGGCGGGAGTTCAACGGACTGGCCCAGTGTGACGGTGTCGATCTGTTGCAGCCGCAGCAGAGTGGTGGCCAGTGCGGCCGGATCGTTGAGCACGCCGAGCAAGAGGTGGTCGGGGGTGATGTGGCTGTTGCCGGCCTGGTGCGCGACGTTCTGGGCGGCGACCACCGCATTGCGCGCCCGCGGCGTGAACCGGCTGAAACCCTGCTCGGGGTCCAACGGGGTGGCTTCGGCTTTGGGCACGAATCGCTTCTGCGCGGCTTGTTTGGTGACGCCCATGGCTTTGCCGATCTCAGTCCAGGAGGCCCCGGAGCGGCGGGCCTGGTCGACGAAGTGTCCAATCAGATGGTCGGCGATCTCGCCGAGGCTCTCCGCCGCCAGTACCGCATCGGTCAACTGGTCCAGGGCGCCGGTGTGCACCGTTTTGATCACCGCGATCAGGTCGTCAAGGCGGACCGGGTAGGCGATTTTGGTGGATTCGACCATGTCGTCAACTTTAGGTTGACGGTCTGGATGCGTCAACCTCATGTTGACGATTTGCGTTCGAGATGCAGGGTTGCCGAGCCTCTGGAACCATCACAGAGCTATGAGACTTCTGCTGGTGCTCACCGGTTTAGCCGCCTTCACCGGCCTCGCCGCGCCGGCACACGCCAGTCCTGACGAAGACCAGGCGCTGCTGGTCTCGCTCAATGCGGCGGGCATCAAGTACAAGGACACCGCGAGCGTCATCACGACGGGCAAAGCGGTGTGCGAGATGGCGGCCGCCGGCAAGTCCGGCGTCGAAGTGGTTCAGGTGCTGCAGAGCGCGAATCCCGGGCTGACGCAGGAGAATGCCGCCAGGTTCACCGCGATCGCGGCGGGGGTCTACTGTCCGGCGCGGCTGCCTGCACAGACGGGCTCTTGAGCGACGTGTCCCGATACCAGCCGGGTGCTGCCGTGCCCGGCCACGCATGCGGGACGTACGCCTGCCTCTTGGGCGAGTCGATCAGTCGGACCAGCAGCACGATCACGGCGGCGGTGACGCCGAGTCCGCCGAGTGCCAGCACGATCAGGATCAGCAGACTCGCCATGACGACATTGAACCAGCGGCCGGCACGCCAATGCGGCAGGAACTGTTTCGTGCAGTGCGAGCCCGGGTAGCTCACACGCAAACATCCAACGCGTAGACGGAGGAGCCGTGACGACCGCTGAACAGCCGCCGCCAGAAGGTGACAAGCAACCCCCGCAGGCCACTTCGGTCAACAACACCAAGGACGGTGCCGGGGACGCAGAAGTCGAAGGCGACGACGCCACGGACCAGTGAGCCGCGCTGGAGGCCAGAATCTGTAGTGCGGGTTGGTTTTTCGGTACGTCGGAGATCGTGTGCGGTCGACTCCGGACGGCACTCGATAGCCTGTGAGCTATCGAATCTTCGGAGGTCGGGTTGAGAACAGGGTTGCTGGCGGGTACGGCACTGGTGGCGGGCTGGGCCGGGTTGCGCGGATTGGTCGCGTGGATCGAACGCAACCCGGATCCGTTTACGCGCGAACAACTTCTGGCCGAACCGCACGGCGCGGAGGTATCGATCACCCGGCCGGACGGCACAGTGTTGCGTGCTGTGTCTGCGGGGGAGGGGCCGACGGTAATCCTGGTGCACGGTTATTCGGTGACCCTTGCGGAGTGGAACATCGTTTGGGATGAGTTGCTGGGCAAAGGATTTCGGGTTATCGCGTTCGATCAACGCGGTCACGGTCGCTCGACGCTGGGCGCGGACGGCATCGGATCGGAAGTGATGGCGGCCGATCTTGCCGCGGTATAGAAGCACTTCGATGTCAGCGATGCGGTGCTTGTCGGGCATTCGATGGGTGGATTCGTCACTATCCGCGCCTTGCTGGAGCGGCCTGATCTGGTGTCGCGACTGCGCGGCGTGGTGCTGTTCGCCACCTGGGCGGGCCGGGTGCTGGACGGGGCTCCGCAGAACAAGTTGCAGATCCCGCTACTGGAGTGGGGCGTATTGCGGCGGCTGATCAAGAACGAGACCGTTGCGACGCTGTTCGGGGCCGCGCAGTGCGGCACGCGGCCGTCGCCGGCGATGGTGAAGGTGTTCGTGGAGGGGTT
This sequence comes from Mycobacterium sp. NGS24, assembly GCF_059813065.1. Taxonomy (NCBI): domain Bacteria; kingdom Bacillati; phylum Actinomycetota; class Actinomycetes; order Mycobacteriales; family Mycobacteriaceae; genus Mycobacterium; species Mycobacterium sp. NGS24. The sequence goes on along the minus strand of NZ_JCALDW010000010.1, from coordinate 47,971 downwards.
CCAGGAGCATGTGGACCAGCACGGGCCGCACGTGGCGATCGTGCGGGCGTTCTCGCGGGAGGATCGTTACCCGCGGCTGGAGGAGATCACGGTGCCGACGGTGGTGATGGTCGGTTCGGCCGACCGAACCACGCCGCCCAATCACTCACGCCGGCTCGCCGACGGTATTCCCGGGGCGCGGCTGGTGACCGTGCCGGCTGCGGGGCATGCGCTGAACTGGGAGGCGCCCGGCGAATTGGTGAAAGTCATCGAATCCTTTGGGAAATAGCGGCTTTCGGTTTCCTTTGCCCGATGTATTCCCAGCGGGTCGACGATGGGCTATGTTGCGCGATACGGCCGCTGTCCAATTTCCGAAAAAGGGAGTCAATGGTGACAAACGTATCGACGGCGGGAGCCGCGTTCGCGGTGGCCGCCCTGGTAGTGGGTGCAGCGGTCACGGGGTGCGGGAGCGACAACTCGCCAAGCCCGTCGTCTTCGTCGTCGTCTTCGGCTTCTTCGTCCGCGGCGTCCTCGTCGACGGCGCCGTCGGGCACCGCCACCGGGCAGCCCGGCGACTACACCGGTCTATTGATCCCGGCCACCGACATCGTCGTACCGGGGGACACCTTTGTGCAGACCCAGTCCCTGCCCATCGCCACTCCGGCCGGAGTCGAAGGGGTGTTCAACAACCAGGCCAACACTCGCAAAGTCGAGATCTCGATCTACGTCTACAACAACCCGGACGAGGCGAACCAGGCGCTGGACACCACCTCGAAATCCATTCAGGAGCTGAGCGTCAAGGCGCCGACGACGCCGGCCGAGGTGGGCATACGGGGCGTCATGGCGATCGGTCCATCACCTGACGGCACCAAAGCCAAAGGTGTGGTGATCTTCACCGAGGGCAAGGCGCTGGGGCTCATCGAAGCCGAAGGGGCACCGGACGACCCGGTGGACCAGGGCTTCCTGCTCGATGTCGCGCGCAAGCAGGACGCCAAGATGAAGGCGGGACTGCCCGGCTGATCTCCACCCGCAATCGGAAGTGCTTGCAGGCGAGCTGATTCGGGGCCCGTAGGCTGAACCAACCTGCCTCGACGTAGAGCTGTGGCTTGATCGCGCCGCTTGCCGGACAGACAATCGTGTTCATGCGCGCTGTTCGTATCGTTGTAATCGCTGCGGCATTGTGTTGCGTCGCAGGGACGCCACCTGCTCACGCTGACGACGTCAGCTTCCTCGACCGGGTGCATGCTGCTGGTATGCCGTTGACTGACGAGAAGGCGCTCCAGTTGGGTAACGCGACTTGTGTGGACCTTGGCAATGGCATCGCAGGGGCGGCGATCTTGGAGGCGAACAATCCCGGAGTTGGTGACCCGTTGCTGACCGAGACGCAGAACTTGGAACTATTCAACGTTGCGGTGTCCGAGTTGTGTCCGGAATTGTGGAATAGGAATTGAGCCGGCCGGAGGCTAAAGACGGAGAGTTACCACCGCTGCGTCAGCAACACCGAAAGTGCCTGTAGCTGGCCCCCAGGCAAGGCGTAGCTGACAGGCTATTGCAAATTCCGGTACGACTGATAACCACGGTTGATCAGGCAAGACTCTGGTGCGCGATACTGGTTAGAACTAGCTCAGAGTGTTAGCCGATGAATATGTTCTGACCTCGCGTTTCGTTCCTCCATCTGCGATGTCATGTCACAGGGTAACGTGATCCAGACGGAACAATCCGGAAACAAAAGTTGCTGGATGAGTTCACGTCCAGTTCACGTGAACTCGCACAGTGAACAACGATCCATCGCGCTGGGAGGTCCTCCGGTGGCACGGAAAAACGCCAAATCGGGCACGTTCGGATCTGTCGATCAGCTGCCCAGCGGCCGTTATCGCGCGCAGTATTACGGGCCCGACGGTCGCCGTCATAAGGCGCCGACGACGTTCGTCGCGAAGCGGGATGCGCGCGCGTGGCTGTCGCTGCGACAGTCCGAAATCATCTCGAAGGCGTGGCAGCCGCCCGATGCTGTCCAGGCGCCGAAGCTCACGTTCACCGAGTACGCGGAGACATGGCTAGCGACCCGCCAAGTGGCCGGACGGCCGCTGAAGGACCGCACCCGCGAGCACTACGAGAAGCTGCTCGAAGACCACATCTCGAACACGTTCGGGTCGCTGCCCATCGCCTCGATAACCGCCGACGACGTGCGCGCCTGGTACGCCAAGACGTTGACGGACAAGCCGACGATGCGATCGCACGCTTACGGACTGCTGCGAGCCATCATGACGACGGCGGCGAGCGACGGGAAGATTTCCGCGAACCCCTGCATGATTCGTGGCGCCGGCACGGCGAAGCGTGTCCATAAGGTGAGGCCGGCGACAGTCGCCGAGATTGGCGTGATCGCCGACGAGATGCCCGCGCAGTGGTCAATGATGGTGTTGTTCGCCGCTTGGCTGGCGATGCGCTTCGGGGAGCTAACGGAGTTGCGGCGCAAGGACATCGACCTGAGCGACGAGGTAGTGAGGGTGCGCCGCGCTGTGGTGCGCACCGACGACGGCTTCACGGTGACCACGCCCAAGAGTGACGCCGGCGTCAGGGATATCGCGATCCCGCCGCACCTACTCCCGGCCATCGAGGCGCATCTGTCCAAGCATGTCGGCGGGAAGGCTGACGCACTCCTGTTCCCGGCCGTCGGTGGCGGACATCTTGCGCCGGCCACTCTATACCGGCGGTTCTACAGGGCGCGCGGGAAGGCGAACCGAGATGATTTGCGCTGGCACGATTTACGCCACTCCGGCGCGGTCCTCGCCGCAGCGACTGGTGCGACGCTGGCGGAATTGATGGCGCGCCTCGGGCACTCGACGCCGGCCGCTGCGATGCGTTACCAGCACGTCGCACAAGGTCGCGACCGTGAGATTGCGGCCCTGTTGTCGAAGCTGGCGGCGAACGGATGAGGGATTCAAAGTGGTGGCAGCAGCGTTACGGCGGGCCCCCACCGACACCGGCTGTTCTCGTCTGCACCGGCCGCGGTGAGCACAAGCGGGTAGTCCTGCTCGGCGTGATGGTCTACACGCACAGCGGGCTGGTTGAACTGGCTGACCGCCACTACGCGCCACGCGTGACGGGCAGCGGCCGGCTCGACGTCGGCGAGCCGGCCGGCGCGCTGCGTTATGTGCGTGTCGCACGGACACGGGAGCAGAACCAGGAAGCATTGAGTGATGCTGCCGCATGGGAATTTTCGTGTCCACGCTGCCCACGGGCCACGCCGCGAGTTCGTAAGGAACTGATTGCCGCCGCGGTTCGTCAAGGGAACGTCGAACTCGACGTGTCGCAGTAGGTTCTCCGAGCTTCCTGATATCGTCGGAGCTGTTCCGTTTGACGGGACTTGCCGGCTGTACTCGCAGGGATGGCCGGGAGATGTTCGCCAAATGGCCTGCGTTGTTCGGCCCCTGCTCCAACCCGGCGGGATTCTGTTAGAACCCTTGGAGTTGGGCGATGGCGAAATCTGTCGTAAGTACAAAAACCCTTGCAACGCAAGGCCCTAACCGCGCCGAGCGCCGCGGTCGCCGCTACGCGACCTTGCAGCAGGCCGGTGAATACATTGGCGTAACTTCCAGGTGCGTCCGCGAAATGATCTCCGTCGGCCGGCTTATCGGCTACCGCAACGGCACCCGGCTGGTGCGCGTCGACCTGGACGAAATCGACGACAAGCTAATGCAGCCGTTCGGCGGCGGCGCGTGAATCGGTCACCTGATCGGCCGGACGTCCATGTCGGGGCTAACGCATCGCGGCCGGGATTTGTCCTGTTTGCCGTGGGCTCCGGCACAGATCCGTTTTCGGTCACTCCCGAGTTCGCCGACGATGCGGTCACCGAAGCCTGCGGCGCGCGGAGCGATGACACATATTGCGACGCGGAAGCTGCGCGTAGGCACACCGAACGCCCGACGGTCACACAGCCGACGAGCAGCAACTATTCGGAAATGTCCGCCCGGACAGCGGCCGGACATGTTTCGGGCGAACGGACCTTTCGTCGCGGTGCGACGTGACAGAGCAACTGGCGTTCTGGGGTTCGCCGCGGCGACGCCGGCGACTGGGCCGGCCGTCGCGGCGGGCCCGTTTCGATCGAGCGCTCGAAACGATGTACATCTACGCGGCGCTAACCGCTGGCGCCGACCCGACCAACAACCGTGCCGAACCGTCGATGCTGTGGATCCAAATGAGCGACGACGACTGGAAGGACCCCTGGCTCGCCAACGTCGGCATGGCCGCATTCGGCCTGTACTGGAAAGCACTTTCCTGGGCCAACGACCAAACCCGCGGTCGCGATTTTCTGTCCGCGGAATCAGTGCTCGGAGACTTGGAGTCCTGGTTCATCCCGGAGCGGGAAGTGCGCGGCTGGAAGGCGGGCCGCGAGGCCAAACAACTGGTTCAAGCGCAGATCTGGGTTGCGATGCAGGGCGGCTACCGATACCTCTACCTGCGCGATGAGAACAAGCCGAAGACGGTCTTTGAGAGGCGTTCCAGGGACACCAGCCGCAAGCGCAAACAGCGCGCGCCCAAGCGCTCCGAGTCCGCCGCTGGGGGATGGTGAATGTGTTTGCTGGAACAGGCTTGTCCCGATGGGACACCTGGCGGGACAAGGTTTCGGTCATTTCAAACCTCGCTACAAGTGCGCCACCTGTGAACTGCGCAAATCGGTCAATGTCCCCGCGGGACATATGGGTACGTCTCGAACTAACGCGAGCTTGTGTCAGCGATGAGTTTGCAGACGTAACCGCTGCCGCCTTCACGGCGCAACGTTCCAGTCCCGAAAACGCGCTGCCGCGGGACTCTGCCCCCTTGCCACGTATCGGTTTCTGGTTGCTTGTCGATGTCTGTCGCTGCTGCGCGCATCAACCACAGCCTCACGCCGAGCGTCTCCGTCGAACAACGGACGCGTTGGCACGCGAACAGCTCACAGAAAGCGACCAGCCGCAATTTCATGGCAACCGAGCGCAGCGAGGGCGGCAGCCTGTCGTTGCGTTTCTCGGGTACGGCACTAACGCGCGAGCACGCGGACAGAGGGTGGTGGCCGATGACCCGGCGTGACGCCATCGAGCAGGCCGCGCGCCAGGCGAGAATTGCCGCAATCCGCTCCTGTGGCGGCTGTGACCCATCCGGCTGGCTCCTCGGCCCTGACCGCACGCCCATCGAGCCCGCAGTCCGGTGCGACCGCGCCGCACCGGCCAAGCCGCCCGCCGTTCGGGACATCACCCAGCCGGTCCACCAGCCAAACCGAACCGAGGAGTCTCAACAGTGACCACGGCCGCGACCCGACTCGAACAGTCGGTGCCCATCGAGGACCAGGACGTTGCCGCCGGAGCCGCGCTCGTCTGCCACCGCGGCCCGAATGCGGGCTACCAAGCCGAATGGACCTTCTTGGACTCCATCGAGCAGGTACGCGAAGCCGAAGCCGAACTGACACCATGCGGCCCGTCATGCATCAAAGTCCAAAGCGCCCTCCGCATCCCGAACACAACGACGCGGCCCGGGACCGCCACGACAACGAGGACCAGGACGTGACCGCTAATCCTCGCTACGCCAACGGCGCCCGCCGCCGCGCACTACGAATACGGATCCTCCGGGAGCAAGACTACTGCTGGATCTGCGACGAAGAGGTCGACAAGACGATCCCAACACCCGATCCAATGTCCCCCGAAGTCCACGAAATCATCCCAATCGCCCACGGCGGCAACCCAATCGACCCCACCAACTGCGTCTTGACACATCGCATCTGCAACCAATGCCTCGGCACCGGCAAGCACCGCGGCTTCTGCCCCGTGTGCCAACGTGACACCGCCGACGTCACAGACACTACCGGCGCCGACGCATACGGACGCCGCGGCCACATCAACCCCCGACCAGGAGTCTCCTACATCACCTGGCGCACCTGGTGAACTAGCACAAGCTGCTGACCAGGGGGGATGACCCGCCCCCAGGGCCCCGGGGCGCTCCCATGGCCTAGCGCCCTCCCTCCCCAGAGGTTTCTTTTTTCACAGCAGGAAGGACGAACATGACTCCACGGAAACGGCAAGCCCCATTGCAGGTGGTGCACGACGAAAATACGCCGAAGAAGGCACTAGCCCGGAAGGCGCCGGCGGCGAAGCGGGCGCCGCTCAAGGCTGCGCCCAAGTCGGTTGCGGAGGCTGCGGTGAGTGGGGATCGCCGGGAGTTGTTGTTGGCGCTTGGTAACCGTGTCGGCAAGGCGCTCGATGATCCGAAGACAGCGGGTCCGGCTTTGGCTGCGTTGATCAAGCAGGCGCGTGAAATCTCCGAGGCGATCGCGGCGATCGACCAGGCCGCCGATGCCGCCGAGGCGCTGTTGGGTTCGAAGTCAATCGTCGCGACCACACCAGATGAGGCTTGGGATGAGTCGATGATCTAGGCCCCGTCAACCGCCCACCCGCTATGCATTTGTTCAGGCAAAGAAGCGGAACACCGTGACCAACCAAGATGAACTGAGAGGCGCGCCCCACACATTGATTTGCGATATGCGAGAGCTGCCACCCGGGGCCCCGCGACATCAATCGCCCTCGCTGAAATTGAGGGCTACTCGCGACGCTGGGAAGGGAACCGTTGGTGGCACGTGTCCGGTCTCATTCTCGTCGTCAGTCGGGACCCTAGAACAATGACAACTTCGCTGAGCCAGCCGCGGCGCGGTTCATCTCAATGATGTTGTCCCTTCCGTATTGGCATTCTCTCCGAGTCGCTCGACCGTCTGCAACCCTGGGCGACGGCCACTAAGCAGCCAAGGTGATCGTCGCCCCCACGGTGCCAGTGGCATTCACCGCCAGCGAAACATCCGGAGTCGGTGTCGACCGCGGATCATCGGTGTCACCGGACTATCTCGACCGGCGCCCGTTCCGGTTCGACTGCACCATCGAGCACATCGATGTGAAGGTCTCCTAGACACGGTGACCACCGAGACGGCCAACGCTCGCCGCCACGACGGTCCTCCACGTCCCGTCGCCGGCCTGAGAGGGACCCGTTTGGTGCCCCAGCCGCTATGTGACTTTCGGTTGATGGGTCGCGGCCCACTGTAGGGCAAACTCAGCTGGGTGCGATCGCCATGGGCGGAGTGGTGCCGATTGGCGTTGTAATCAGGATCTTCATGATTGACGGGTGTAGTTGGGGCCTGCATCCGCCGGCTTCGAGTGGTGATCTGGCGATGTAGTTGGTGAGGTTGCGGAAGCCGAGCGCGGAGCCGCCGAGATGCTCGAGGCGGCCGTTGATTGCTTCGGTCGGGCCGTTGAAGGTGCCGGGTCGGTCGAAGTAGGCCGACACGTCGGCGGCACGTTTGTTCAGGGTCCGCCCGAAAGTGAGCAGTTCGGTCAGTGCCTTCGGGACGCCGACACTGAGGGTGGTGATCAGTGCCTATAGTCGAGCTTCTGCCTGTATGTCAACAGGTCAGCTCCGGTGTGCAGGGTACGCCGCGCCCGACATAGCGGATCCTGTTGCGGCCTCGGTGCCCGCAGGTGGCCAACTGGACCACGCAAATGCCCGCCTGGAGCCGCCGGTGCACGCCTGCGTCGTAGACCGCCTACCTATATGAGGAGGTCTGACCGACCACAGCTCCCGGCACGTGTCCAAACACCCGTACGGCCACGGACCGGACGATAACTCGGCATCCGACACGACCAAGTAGCGACACGGTGGGACCCAAATCGTCGGTGCCCGGCAGTACTGTGAAAGTGATTCGGCCGAAGTGAGGAGTGCGGATTGATGGGCGCCGATCGTGGCGAGCCGCTGGGGCGGCGCGGCCGACGGCCGCACGACTACTTCGACAGTGTTCCCAACCACCTCGATACTCTTCCCGACTACAGAAGGCTGGCCCGCGAAATCGGACAGAAGATCGCCGCCACTCGGCCGCCGAATGTCCTGGCGCACAACGGTCGGGTGTTCTGGAAGCTCACCGATGCCGACAGTGGAGCACTCGCCTGGCTCGCATTCACCCGGCCAGGTGCACGTTCGGCGCTGGCCCAGCGCAAGGTGTGGACCCTGATCCCGCACCTGCAGGAATTCATCGCTAACTGGTACGTGAGCGTCGACCATGAGCTCACCGATCAGAGCCAGTGGATACACACGAACATCGACGTCTATGAGGCACGCGAACTGGTGCTGCTGGTGCCGCAGCCGCACGCCGAGGACATCAAGCGGATCACCCGACCCGAAGCGGTGCTGACCCTCGACGACATCGACCGGCACAAAGTGACGACCGTGCTTGGAAAGGGAACTGCTCAAGCGATGAAGGCTCGACGATGACTCGCCTGAATAAACAGGAATTTCTAGCCTGGGCGTACGACGACCTACTCACGAACACGACTCGTGGTGTGCTGGCCGAGTACATCGTGGCCAAAGCACTCGGCATTCGCGACACGACACGCGTGGAATGGGACCAGTACGACCTCGAGATCGACGGTGTCAAGGTAGAGGTGAAATCAGCTGCCTACGTGCAAACGTGGAAGCAATCGCAGCTATCGAAAATCGTGTTCGGAATCCGCCCCGCGATGGGCTGGGACTCCCGCACCGACACCTATGCGACCAGCACACAGCGAAGCGCCGACGTGTACGTTTTCTGTCTGCTCGAGGGTGAGGACCGCGGACATATTGACCCACTCGACGTGGCTCAGTGGACGTTCTACGTCCTGTCAACAAGCGAGCTGAACCGACAAGTTCCGACACAGAAGAGGATTCGACTCGGACCGCTGATAGCGCTCGGTCCGCGCAAGTGCACATACGACGAGCTCAAAGCCGCCATTCACGAGGCAGCATCGGTTAATCGCGGCGCTTAGAGTGCCGTCCCCGCGCGGTTACGTCATGCTGCCCCTGCGGCAAATGGTTCAGGTCTCCTCGAAAGATGCCCGCTGGACGTGAGAGGGACCCGTTTGGTGTCCAGTCCTATGCGACTTTCGGTTGATGGGTCGCGGCCCACATGGTTAGAAACCCCGCCGACATCAGCTGGTGCACAGCGCTTGATGGATATTCTGCAGGGATGCGTGCCAAGGAGGGTACTTTCCGGGATCTAATGACCCAGGATCGGCAGTTTCAGGTTCCGCTATACCAGCGTCATTACCGCTGGAAGACCGATCAGCAAGAGGTGCTTTGGCAAGACATTCTCGAGCAATACCGGGCGTTGACGGAGGGCTCCGCGGCGCCCAAGCACTTCATCGGCAGTGTCGTCGCGGTTGAAAAGGATGCCGACCCGCTGCATGACTTCCGGGAATTCCGCGTCGTCGATGGCCAACAGCGCCTGACGACGCTATCGCTAGCGTTGGCCGCACTTCGTGACGTCGCCAAGGTCGATGATCCCGAGCAGTTCGATCGTCTCAACAAGAAGTACTTGATCAATGACACCGAACCGAAAGGTTCACACCGGTGGGCGCGGTTGGTGCCCGGTGACGAGGACGCCGCGCCGTATTGGACAGTGCTCACCGACCCCGGCGCCGCATCTGGGCACAGTGCGATTGTCAACGCCTATCACTTCTTTCACCGCAGGATCGGCGTTCTGCATGCGTCGGGCGAACTGGTGTCCGATAGCCTCGCTACCACGATTGGGGATCGGCTGGCTTTGGTGTTCGTGACTGTCAGCGAAGGGGAACGCCCGCATAAGATCTTCGAATCAATCAACGCGACCGGTGTTGGATTGACCCAATCGGATCTGCTGCGCAACTACCTGTTCATGGCCTTGGGGCCGCGGTCCAACTCGGTTTACGTCCAGCACTGGCGGCCGCTGGAGAAACTGCTCGGCACCGACGGCCTCGAGGGGCTGGTACGAGATGACCTGCAATCCTCCGGTGACTTCGTCAAACAGGGCGACGTTTACCGCACTGCGCGAAGCCAACTGGAACCGTACGCCGCCGACCTCGACTTCTTGGAAAGTCACGTCAAGAAACTCGCTCGCCGCGGCGCCTATTACGCGGTCTTCCAGCAACCCGCAGACCCTGGCGTCAACGTAGCTGAGCTCGGTATCACCACGGAGGCGTTACGCCACCTCGCCTTCTTGAAAGGATGGGGTGCCAGTACGACCTACCCTCTGCTGCTGCACCTCTATGCGCGAGTTGACGCCAGCGGCGCTACTCCTGAACAAGCCGAACGCTGCCTGGAGGCCATCGAGTCGTTTCTCGTCAGGCGCTACCTCGTCGACACCCCGACTAACGTCTTGAACCGACTGTTTACAACCGCTATCGGCAATCTGCCCCAAGGTGAACCGATCGACACCGCGCTGCGCCGAGAGCTATCGCGGGACAAACGCTGGCCCGACGACAACCGGGTACGGGAAGGCATCGCCACGGTCCCGTACTACCTCAACGGCCGCGCGTATCAGCAGCGTCTGGTGCTGCAGCGATTGGAGTCGTATCTGCGAGCCGAGGTGGATCTCGACTTCAATTCGGCGAAACTGTCCATTGAACACGTCATGCCCCAAACCCTGAGTGACGGCTGGAAGAAACAACTAACCGGCGCCGGCCACGACCCTCGGGAGGTGTTCGACCGGCTGGGACACACTCTGGGCAACCTCACCCTGACTGCCTGGAATTCCAAGCTGTCGAATCAACTCTTCGAGCGCAAACAGGAGATCCTCCAAGACTCCGATTTCAAGCTCAACGACGCCCTGACCGCAGCGTCGGAGTGGGGACCCGAGCAGATCGAGGCCCGATCGCACGCATTGGCCGACGCAGCGATCGCCCTGTGGTCACCACCAGTGCCTGGTGTCGTATCGGCCAAATCTGGGTTCGACTGGAGCCGCGTCGACGACGCCGTCGCCGCCATCCCAGCCGGCTCCTGGACCTCTTACGGCGACCTGGCCGAGTTAGCCGGCACCGCAGCCCAACCGACGGCCAACCACATTGCACACGACCCGACGGTCACCAAGGCTTACCGCGTGCTCAGCGGCGACGGCTCCATCAGCTTCAAGTTCCAGTGGCACGATCCCGCCGACGATCGCGACCCCATGGAGATGCTGATCGGCGAAGGCATTGAATTCGATGACAACGACAAGGCATCCCAGGCGCAACGCCTGGGACCACCTGAGCTGGAAGCGCTGATCGACAACCAACCACCGGAATAGCGCAATCAGCTCGGCTCGCTGCACACCTGAATACCGATGGTGTTTGGGGCGTTATGAACATATTGTGCTGAGTGGCAGAGGTTGTTGGTTCCAGCAGCCGCGCCGAATATGCACGGAAACGGGCGGCCCCTGTCGGGCGAGACGCTACCGCGCGTGGTGGCCTTTAGAGGGTTTGTGCCATGTGCCCAGCCGTAGGCATCCGTCTAATCTGCCGTCACAGGCGAGGGAAATATCCTGTCGCTTCTGGAGCGGCTTCAGTGGTCGGCTTGGGGGCGGGTGCACGGTGAGTCTCCAACTGGGGAAGTCGGCAAACGGCAAACGGCATCGGTTCGCGTGTCCCCCACCGGGGGAGGGGCGCGGGGTGGCTGTGATTGGCCATAGTTCATGCATCTGGCATATCGACAGAGTTGCTAAACAATAGCAACAGGTCGACAACCGAATCGGGCTTCGCTATATAAGAATTGCCAACTCAAGCGAACACCTTGCACTGCAATCGTATTGGAGTTCATCGCACGGAACTCCGGTGGAGTTGCTCGATTCATCGCTGGACAGTCTGGTTGCGTATCGAGGCAGACTGTAAGAATCACTTTGGTGATGATCGAGTCGGACCAGTCCTTTGGTGGCTGCGATTTTCGGCTGCAGGTCGGCTACTGCAGTTGTGAAATGCGATTGCCGTTTCAGGGAATGCGATTACAGCGAACGGGGAGGCTCAGCTTTCGGCGAAAACGTGTATCGCAGGCCGCTGCCGACAACGCGATAAGTTTCAGATCCGCGCTGTGAGAATGGGTTTGGAAGGAGAAGGGGATTCGCGTGCTGTGGGTCCAAGGCGAACTGAACGTAGACAATGCGGTACGCGTCCCGCTTGGTGTTCTTTCGCGCCGCATCAATCTCCCGCTGGGTGAGTTCGAATTCGGTTCCGTCCTCCGCCGCCCCCTTGACCTCGAACATGAACCGCCCCGCCCTGGTCTGGACATCAATGTCGTAACCAAGAGTATCGTCGCCGTCGCGACCGCCCTCGACCTTGTCCCTGTATCCAGAACGCCAGTTGACAACCCCACTGGTCGCGTACTGCTGCTTGAGCCAGGCCAGCGCAATCACTTCAGCGGCGAGGCCGATGACCTGTCGCTGGCCCTCGCTGAAGCGGGTTAAGTTGCGGTAGACGGACCTCGGCCCCGCCTGATTGCGAGTTGGCTTGCGGGCGGCGGGAATCGGGCCAGGCTCGATTCTGAATGGGCTCCGTAACACGCTGGGCGGCAGTGTCTGGCGGACCTCGGCGGCTATCTCGGCGAAGCAATCGGGATCCACGCCAAATCGCCGCGAACCTAGCGTGATCGTGAATCTTTCTGCCTGTTGCCTAGCTCGTTGCTGTTCCTCCTCCGAACGGCCACGGGCGAGATCGTCGTCGGTGAGACTCAACCTCGCGGCCTCAAGGCTGTGAGGCATGTCAGCTGGCCAGATTTGTTCGCGTTCCATGTGTCCGAGAAGTGGTTGCAGGTCCCTGAGCTCGACGAAGTCGAGCAGACCTTGTTCATCTGCCCAGTCGGCGAGACGACCGCCGCACCCGTCGCCCGACCAGAGTTCGGGGCACGGCACGCTTGCCTTGATGCACCACGATCGCACCAATTTCGCAGCCGCGTCCCCAGCCGCGGTGACCTGACGACGATTGGCGGTCTGAAGGGCAGTCACCGAATTGGCAACGCCGACGTCGTGGGACAGTGCAAATGCCTCATTTTTTCGGAGCCAGTCGTCCACCTCGGAATGCATCACCGCATCATCTGGTATTTCGTAGTCATCGAGCCACGACGGGTTCCGGTCCAGTCCGGGGAGGCTGCGCAGCCTGACGTAGTTTCCCAGAGGTTCTCCGTCAGTGAACCGGGCGATGAATACCTGCTGTAGACGGCAGAGGATCGCGTCACGATTCCGCTTGACGAAATAAGCGAAAGCTTGTTCATGTGCGTCGGGGTCGGCGAGTGTTGGACGGCCCAAGCCCTCTAAGGCGAGGTTGAAATCCCGATATGTCACCTGCAACGCGTCGCGTAGTTCGCGAAGGCTCGACACGGTCTTAGTAATGGGAAGCAGATCCGGGGATTGAGGGAGATCGAAGGTCGTCAACGCCGAGCGGACGTCGTCCTCGGTGTTTGCGTGAGACAGCAGTCCAATCATCTCTTCGCCGGCAGCGACAGAGACCAAGCAAGCCACCGCAATAGGTATTCGATCACGCAGAACATCGATCTCGGAGCCAAGCCGTGCGGTCACATCATCGATCTGGCTTCGCGTGATGTCCAACGATGCAGCGCATCGATCCAACGTCGGTGGTTGATCGTCGTCGACGTCGTCGACGTGGTCGCGCCTCAAGCGGACCAGACTCTCGAAAAGAACTGAGCCGATTTCAGGTGCTCCGGTCACGGCGGCTATAGGGTGTGCCAACTTCTCCAGCGTTTCCCATCGGACTTCGTCATTGAAATCCGTGACAACAATCACAGGTTGGGATGGAGTGACGACCGCGAACGCCTCACGATGCGGCATCCGATCCGTGGCGGTGTGGCCGCCGATGGAAAGTCGCAATTCCCGTGCTGGTACCAGCCGGATCGTCCGCAAGCGTGACGCAGCTTCACGCAGGGATCGGTCGCCATACCTGCGGAACTGACCGCTGCGAAACTCTAACGCCGCAACTACGAGGCCGACGAGCCAGTCGTCCCCTGGTGAGATCAGCGGGAGACTGGGAGTGTCGTCGTCCAACGGAACACCGTCAATCTCAATCGAGACCTCTACATGCGAGAGCAACTGCACGTCATCACCGGATGCGCCCGCCTTGAGAGCTGCGGCAATCTTGCGACCATCCGCTGGTTCTGCACATACGATTGGAGCGCGGACCTCCTCGAGGAGTTTCGTTTTGGCGCGGTCGGTGCCGTCGTCGACATAGACCGGACCCCGTCCTTCTTCAAGCTCGAGAGCTTCGATCAACCCCTCACCACGCCGCACCAGGACCGAGGGTACGTACTCGGTCGGCCACCAATCACGTCCCTGTTGCAGGCTGTGATGGATAGCTCGTTCGTATTCTCGGGCAATTGGCCCCATCTCGGAGGGATCGGTCGCTCCGTCAGCGACCATCGCGTACAACTGTTCGGCAACATCAGGCGCATCGCGCGGATCGTTCCAGCATCGAATGCCACACCAGGAGCGAAGACGCTCGGGCACAGCGCTGTTTTGCTGTGCGAGTCGACGCAATGACGGCGGTACCAGCACCGCAAACTTCGGTGAGGTTTCGGACTTGCCGTCATCGAAGAGCCACGCTCCGGCTGGATCGCTGAATCGGGATTCGTCGCGATGCAGGACGGGCACCCAACGGGCCTCCCGGAGGAAGACCTGGACTGGGGTCGGCCATTTCAGCGGTACGTCCTGTGGGTGATTCGCTCTGCGTACCCCAACCGTCAGATAATCGACGGACCATACTTCGAGATTCTTAAAGATGAGCGCAGCGTATTGCTCTTTGGCTGCCGCGGAGAACTTCTCGAACTCGAATTGTCCCGGTAATCCCCATAGTTTGGTAACAGATGTGCACCTGGTCATGGGGTACCTAGAAAACCATTGTGCTTCACCGGTTTTTGATTGCCAGAGATTGGCAAAATCCAGGTCTAGATTGGCGAATCTCGCCCAAGCTCTGGGCGTGAATATCGAACCATCCGACCTGAACGGATCTTTACACAAGGACATCGGATGCAATCCGTCGCGTACACCGAGCCGCTTCAGATAGGCCGTCCACTCCGATATCGGCGCATCGTCAGGTACCCAGGTGTCAGGGGCTAGCAGCAGGTGTTCGTAAAGCTCGGCCAGGCTGGGCGAGGTTGAGCCTGTCAGTTGAATGAGCTGAACCAATGACGACCCCTGGGTATTAGGCCACTGCGCGGAGAACAGAGCTTCACCCGCGGGTCGCCAGTCGCTATTCGTGGGGACACGCAGGCCGATGGATCTCAACGTGGAATCGTTCGCCTTGTCCTTAAGTTTGTACGCGAATCGAAGGGCCGCTCGTAACACCGCAACATCGTCGTGGTTCTTCGGGTTCCTCAAAAAGCGTTGTACTGCAGCGAGGACATCCTGTGTTCGGTAGCGGTGCACAAGGTCGCTGTCTTCCAGAAACTTTCGGCACCTGCGGGCGATCTTCCGCGACCCATCTGCCGGGACGTACCAATTGAGGTCTTCGCGGGTGAATGAAATAGCCTTCGCAAGCTCAGGTGGCAGCGTGAAATCGAAGGCCGTATCGACATCTTCTTCACCTTCTGTTTGATCTCGAACGGGTGCGAAGAAGACTGTCCGAGACTGCCGCGCTTTATCGGAGATGCCGCAGTGCACTAGTTTGCTGTTGGTGTCGACGATCAGCCGGCGCCCGTGCAGCGGGGAAGCGTCTCTACCTGCGAATGCGTTGGCTATATCGTCGTAGAAATCCATCCACTGCTGACCTGTTGGTGCCGGATCAGTGCGCCACAACCGTTTGGCGACGACCTCGAGCCACTCGGCCACTTCGACATCACTGGGGTGCCCGTCATCAGTTCCGTTCGACAACTGGAGGCGTAGGTCGCCGAGATTCTCGATGCGCGCCGGCCCGAGATCGGGGTCAACGATTGTGGCGCCGGTGTGCTTGCATAGGAATTCAGCGGTGACTGTGTTCATCGCGTGACCGAACGTGTCCCAGCGACGTACGTCAGCGACGGCGCCGAATGTCGGCGTCTGGTTCAGAGAGACGATTGGCACAAGTCCTGACTCATCGATCGACCTTCCGAATTCCTCGAATGCAGTCGTCAGAAGCGGGAGATGATCGCTGTCCCAACAGATCAAGTCGAGACATAGCGGAGCGTAGTCGGTGGCGTTGTCCCGAATCCAGAATGCAGCATCGACAGAGAGTCGTGCGATCTCTTCGAGCAGGAATGCGTTGAACCGAACGCTGAACCGGACGCTGTTGCGATCGAGCTTGGTGAAAAATGGTGCATTCACATGGGCGGGAAAGGGCGCCTCGGAATCTTCCATCGGTAGGAAGGTGTAGAACCGCCACTCGCTGTCGGCATGATCGAGTTGCAGCGCAACGGAAACGGTGGAGTCTTGCTTCCAAGACGCCCACCGATCGCTGATCTCGGGGGCAGAATCGGAAATCGCGGCGCTTAGCGCGGTACCAGAAATGGGACGGGTGGCGACAATGAAAGTGCCCTGCTCGCCGAGGTCCACTTGGTCGACAGCCAGAGCATCCTGCTTGGCCATGCGCTTGATGCGGCGATGCATTCGGTCGTCACGTTGTGCCAAACCATCGGTAGCGCGGATACGCAGGTGTAGTAGATCGATGCGCTCGAGGAAGAGCAGCAGCGGTGTCGTGCTAGCTGTTAGCCGACCCATCTCGGTTTTCACGCGACGTGCGGCTCGCTCATCGTCCAGCGGAAGGCGAACCACGGTGCAGTAACCGGAATGTCGGAAGTCTGCGACCTGCGCCGGGACCTCATCAACCGGTATCGGAAGCGCGTATGGCGGGACGTCACGGAGCACGTCTTCGAGGTCTCCCTCACCGACCAACTGAGCGACATCCAGGCGTGTCGGAAGCCGGAAGCAGTAACCGTCGAACGTGCTCCTATCCGTCGAACCAGGTCGCGCCGAGTAGATCTCGGGCCATTGCGACACCTGCAGGACGCTCTTGAAGCCGACTCCTTTGTTGCCGATACCTTCACCAGGCTCCTTGTCGCTCTGGGCAATGTCTGTGATTGCGTCGAAGTTCTCGTCGATGAAGGGCCGACCGGTATTCGCTACGTACAACACACCGTGTTCGCCCTCGGCGAGGTCGAGGAGGACCGAAACCTTTCCGGCCGATAAGTCTTTTGGGTTTGCGTCGTACGCGTTCTGAATCAACTCGATCAGAAAGCGATCTCCGTACTCACGGGCAGCGTCTTCGCCATAGTGCTTGACGCTCGACGCCCATCGAACGCCTCGGGCACGCTCAAAGCGGTAGGCATCGATCGCGTTTACGGCTTTTTGACTGATGCGGTTGGCATAGTGCGCTGCGGATTGTTTCATCGGTCTCGCCTTGTCGGATGAAGCTTCGTACTCATGGTGTTCGCTATCGCACAATCTGTCTCGGCTGGACAACCACCGCACGTGCCGCGCCTTCATCACCGAGGCGCGCACCCAACGTCTGCATCGCGAAGTCAGGCGGCAGCGCCGCCGAAAACTTCAAACCCCGTAGCGCATTCGCATCGACATCGGGGTCGCGCCATTGGACACCCAACAGTGCTGCCGAGAACTCCGCGATCGTAACTCCGGGTAGCAGTCGCACCGATTTCTCGTCGATACGCTGTCGTGGGTCGATCAGCGTGGGCAGTGACGCCTGCAGGGTGCGGTTGGCTGCGGTGCCGGCCCAGGTCCACCACCGCCCGGTCGAATCACTGGGTAGCAGAACGATCAGCCGGTCTGCGGCCACGGTGTCGGCGAACCCGGTACGCAGTTCGGTCAGCACCCTCGACGCCCGCAGGGTGAAGGTCACGCCGGCTGGCGAAGCGCCTAGCAGCACTGCGCGCATACCGCGAGTGATCTCATAGGAGAGCCCGCCTGGCACACCTGACCACCTGGCTTTGCCGCCGCCGGCGGCGGGTTCGACGAAGCAGCGTCGGCGTTCCCAGTCGACGTGGGTCACCTTCCACGACCGCCCACCCAGCAGTAGTACCCGTGGTCCTTCGACGTTTTCGGTCAACAGATCGGTGCCGATGGTGCCGACCTCGACGCGGCCGGCCAGCACGATGAACTCCGGCGGCGCGGTGAACACCGCGGTCAGATCGGAGAAATAGCGCCGACCAAACCGGCGTTCCGCTTCGGGGCCGATGTGCAGGAACGGGCCATCGGTCGCGAAATAGCCTTCGGCAACAAGGAATTCAAGAATCTCTGAGGTCGACGAGTCGAACACCGGCAGATCACCCCACCACGAGGCCCACTCAGAAGCCGATATCCGGTGTTGCTGCAAGCACAGCGCCATCAACTGCTGGGCCGCGATGTGCCGCGGGTGTGGTGGAGGCGTGATGGGCTCCACCACACCCGCGGCCCACCGCTGCAGCATGCCGGCGGCCAGCAGGACGGCCTCATCATTCAGACACAGGAAAAGGCAATTGCGTGACGACCCGGCACGGCGACCGGTTCGACCCAGCCGCTGCAGGAGGGACGCCACCGTGCGGGTGGAGTTGATCTGGATGACGCGGTCCAGGTCGCCGACGTCGATGCCCAACTCCAGGGTTGAAGTGGCGACGATGACGGTGTCGCGGGCTTCGGCGAACGCCGCTTCAGAGCGGCGTCGCTCGGCCGCCGACAATGACGAGTGCGAGATGTAGGTCTCGATATCTGCCTCGCGCAGGGCCGCGCCCAGTTCCTCGGCCTGGCGGCGGCTGTCGACGAACACCAGCCGCTTTTCGCCGGGATGCAGTGACGCGATCACTTTGGCCGCGTTGGCAATCGATCCGACGTAGTCGACGGTGATGTCCGGTGCGGCCGGGGTTTCCACCGCGGGCGCCACCACGGCGGACGCCCGGGCATGGAAACTGCCTTGGAGCCAGGCCAACAACTCGGACGGGTTGCCGACGGTAGCCGATAGCCCGATCCGCTGTAACGGCCGCCCGGCCACCCGCGAAAGGCGTTCCAGCACCGCCAGCAGGTGCCAGCCGCGGTCATCGCCGGCGAAGGCGTGGATTTCGTCGACCACCACCGCTTGCAGGCCGAAGAACAACACCGCTGGATCGACCTTGGTGGACACAAGCATCGATTCCAGTGACTCCGGGGTGGTCAGCAGAACGTCGGGGCGCTCCACCAGAATCCTCTGGCGTTCCGCCTGGCTGACGTCGCCGTGCCACACCGCCGCGGAGCGGCCCAGCCACTGGCAGTAGCCGTGGATGCGCGGTTCCAGGTTGTTCAACAGCGCCCGGAGCGGGCACACGTACAGCACCGATACGCCCTGCCAATCCTCGGTGGCCATTCGCGACAGCAGCGGGAACATCGCCGCCTCGGTCTTTCCGCCGGCGGTGGGCGCGAGCACCAGGGCGTTAGAGCCGGCCAGCACCGGTTCCACCGCCGCCGACTGGGTGGGCCGTAACCCGTTCCAGCGCAGGGTGTTCGCCAGGTGATACTGCACCCCGGGATGAAGAAGCTCGAAGGCATCCATCACACATCGAGCGATACATCGTCGGCGGTCAACGCCGCTCGCTCGGCGTCGGACAACTCTGCCGCGGCGATCTTCACCTCGTAGTCGGTGTACGGGTCGAAGTCGTGGAACTGTTCGATCTTGTCCAACACGTCCACCAGCTTGCGCAGGAACAGTCGTGGCGCGATACCGACCTTTCCGCCCAGCTCTCCCGCCACTGCGGCGGAAAACCGTTCAATGAAAGCATCATCGGCCACTGCGGCAACCCGCTCGGGATCGGCAACGCCGCCCAGATACAGCGAGCGGACCCGCCCACCCAGTTCGACCAGCCGGGTCTGGTCAAAACCGGTCAGCCGCAACTGCGGCGCCCTCGGGTTGTCGAAGCGCGGGTCCTTGGCGAACTCGGTGTGCAGCCGATCGGCCAGCGGCGGCAGCAGCGGAATGCCTTGGCGGCCTTCAAAAAACGCCGGGGTTCCGGTGATCAACAGGTACAGCCCGGGGAAATGCCCGTCGTGCACCTCGTCGATCAGCTGCCGCAACGCATTGAGCGCCTTGGCGCGGGCATCACTGCGGATCCGCTGCAGCGTCTCCACCTCGTCGAGCACCAGCAGCAGTCCGTGGTTGCCGGCGTCGGACAGGATCGCCAACAGTCCGCGCAGAAAGCCCAGGGCCAGATAATGATCCAGGTCACCCTTGATGCCGGCCCGCCGTTTCACCGCGGCGGCCACATGTGGTTGCCCACCCAGCCAGGCGATCAGGGCGTCGGCGCCGTCGTGATCGCCCTCGGCGACGAAACGGCGGTAGGCCCGGATGGCCATCGGGAACACCGGGGCGCGCACGGCCACCTCGGCCAGTCGTCGCTCCAGAAGCGCGACGGCGTCCGCGCCCTGCTGGCGGGCATCATCGTCGATGGTGAACAGCCACGCATCCAGGATTGGCCGCAGCGCGCTCGGCGGCACCGACGCGGTGCGGAGCGATTCGATGCTGCGCCGGTACACCGTTTCGAGTTTGTGCAGCGGGGTGTCGATCTCGTTGATCTGTACCTCGGCGACGGCGAAGCCCTTTTTCATCGCTCGGTCACCAAGCCAGCGCGCGAAAAAGGTTTTCCCCGAGCCGTATTCACCGCGAACCGCCTTGAACACCGCTCCGCCAGCAGCCACCACATCCAGTTCGTTGTCCAGTTCTGCCTCGAACCGGCCCAGCCCGACGGCAAGTTGGTCCAGCCCGTAAGACGGCACGGTGCCGCGGCGCAGCGCGTCGAGAATCTCGCGGCGCCGCCGCGCCGATACCGTCACGGCTTCACTCCGAACTGTTCGCGCAGCGCCGCCTCATCCAGTTTCACCACCCCGCCGCCGACGGCCAGCACCTCATAGCCCTCGACGTCGAGCACCCGCTTGGCCTGCATCAGCGCACCGTTGACACCAGCGGTCGCAACACCGAGTGCGGCGGCGGCCTGGGCCAGGGTGAGTTCCTGCGCGCCGGCGGCTAGAAGCTCGGTCAACAGTGCCTTGATCTGGCCGTCGGTGACCACGATGCGTCCGGCCAGTTTGAATTGGGCGGCGTAGACCTTGCTGCCGATCACCTTGGCTGGCAACGGGTTTACCCGCAACGGCTCCTCGACGTCGAACAGGCTCGGGGCATCCGAGGACTTCGTGATCACCGTGACCGCCTCCGGCGTTCCGGCATACCACCAGCCCGGTTCGACGGCGGCCACCTGCTGCGCCCAGGCCGGCAGTTGGCCCGCGACGAATGTCAGCACCGGCACAATTGCCTCGGCCGGTGCACCGCCGCCATGGTAGCCGGCGTTGCGGGCGCCGTAGCGGATGTCGGGGTCGACGGCCAGCACCACCTTATGGGTGTCGGTGAGCACCCGCGGGCCTTCGACCACCACTTCGCGGCCGGGGTCCACATGCGCGAAATCGCCATGGGCGCGTTGGCCGTAGGTGTTCGCCCGGTCTACCTTCGCGCTGGCGCCGTATTCGATCAGATGCCCGTGGTCGGAGGTGATCACCACCACGCGCCCGGCGCTGCGGGCCGCGCCGAGTAGCGCCCGCAGATGCGTGATAGCGCCGACGGTCCAGTCGGTGCCGCCGGGGTCGGTGTGGTGCAGGGTGTCGTCGACGTAGTTGAGCACTGCCGCCACCAACGGCCGGTGGTCGGTGTCGGCCACCGCGTTGGCGACGTCGGTGGCGAGCGACGCGCCGGACGGGATCGCGTCTAGGGCGGCCTTGTGGAAGATCGGGTCCGGGCCGCCGCCAGTGGCTTCCAGATTTGCGTCGCGGATTAGCGACAAGAAGCCGCGACGCTCCACATCTTCGGTGCCTTCGCGTAGTTCGCCGCACAGCAGCGAGCAGCGGCTGCGCCGGGTCAGGGTGGGCAGCACCGCCAACACGCTGCCGCGACGGCCGTCGGCGGAGACTTCGGTCCAGCCGTCCTGCTGGATGGCGGTCACCAGATCGTTGGCCGCGGCCAACGACAGCGCGTCGATGACCAACAGCAGGGTCGGGGTCTGCCGGGCGACGGGTACCACGACCTCGCGCAGCACGTTCTCGATTAGCGGCACGGCGGGTTTGGGCGCGTCGGCCAGGGCTCGGGCAAAAGCGCGGTCGTGGCGGGCGCGGCGGGCTGCGACGGTGTCGATGACGGAGCGCAGCGCGGCCGCGGCTACCGGGTGCTCGGCGCCGCGGCGAGCCTTGGTCAACGCTGTGTCCACCCAGGAGTCGCGGGCGATATAGGAGGCGGTGGCCTCCGGGAGGCCGGTGGCGATGGTCACCGGAGTGGCCAGCCACCGGACCAGCCGGACCGCCCCGGCGAACGCGTAGACGGTGGGGGAGCCGGCGCTCAGGAAGTGTCGGTTGACCTCGGCCCACTGGGTTTCGACGCGGGCGCGGTCGGCCGGGGTGATCAGCGCGGCGTCGGGGTCGGTGGGCGCCGGGTGCGGCAGCGCCTCGGTCAGGGCGTCGGCCAGTACGGCGACGCGGGCATGCAAGCCCTGCGGTAACAGGTCCGATGTTGCTGCCGCAGATCCGATCCCGAGGTCGTTACCAATCGATGCCGCGGCCGCCAGGACGGTTTGTGGGTCTTTGAGCGCGGTGGTCACCAGGCCGCGGGCGCTGGTGTACCAGGCCTGCAGGCCGGCGGGTGCCAGGTTGGTCAGCCCGTAGCGACCGAGGAACATCCCGAGTGCCTTCGCGTGGGTGTTGTCGTCCTGGCAGAACAGACCGGCGACCACACCCAGCGGCACCAGTTCGTTGATCCGGCCGGCGCCCAGCAGTGCGGTCAGCGGTTGGGACAGCAGCCCGGCGCGGCTGCCCAGCCAGGCGGCAGTCGCGTCGAACAGGTCGGCGCCGCCGCGGGCGTGCAGGTCGGCCAGGTTTGCCGGGGTGTCGGCCGAGCGGCTCCACTCCAGGATCGCCAGCGGATCCACTTCGACGCCGGTGTCCTTGACGATCTTGAGGACGTCGCGGGCCACGGTGGTCATGGTGTGGTCGCGGGTCAACACCCCGCCGGGCGCGGGGGTATAGGAGTCTGGGGACAGCACCGCGAGCAGGCCGTTGGCCACCGCGCGGTCGTTGGCCACCCGGTAGAGCGCGGGTTCGATGGTGGTGGCGGAGAAGTTGCCGCGCAATGCATCCCACGGGTCGGGGGTGATTAGCCGGCCGTCGAGCAGGTGCGCCAGCACGGTGTCGCCCAGGTCGTCGTCGTCGACGTCGGTGAGCACCACGGTCCAGCCGTCGGCATTGCGGTTGTCGATGGCTTCCCAGATGGCCAGCACCGACGGACACGCCACCACTTCCACCGGGACACCCTTATAGTCGAAAGAAGCACCGGCCCAACGTGGTTCGGCGCGCAGGCCCAGCACGCCGCGGCGGTACTGTTTAGCGGCGGCCTTGTCCAACCGGGCCCGAATGATGGGTTCGGTGGCGTTAAGGACGCTCATTCCAGCCACCAGCGCACGTGTACTTTCTTGCCGGAATCTTGCAGCGCCGCGGTGATCTCGGTTTCCAGCTCGGCCAGATCGGCGGCGTTGCGCAACACGCGGTCCTTGGCAGGCTGCGGTGGCTGAGGCGGTTGGGGCGGCTCGGGCTTGGTCTGCGCCGGTTCGCGGGCCACCACCCAGTTCACTAGTTTGGTTTCCCCGGCGGTCAACTCATCGGACAGTGAGCGACCCGGGATCGACACCGCCTCCTGCAACGTCTTCCAGATGGCGTTGGCCTGATCACCCGCCTCCCCGCTGACTTGCGCTCCCGTCTTGAGCACATCCACCAGCGGCCACTTGAAGTTGCGCAGCGCACGGGTGTCGCGGGCGGCGTCGGCGTTGATGTTGCCGGCCGTCTCCAAGGCCACTGGCAGCGCGATACCGGCGACGGCATCGATCACCGCGACGTTTCCCGAAGTGCGAGAGAGTGTTTCGGTCACACCCAGCAGTGCCTGGGCGGCGGTCAGCCGGTCGTTGGGGCCGGCGACGGCGTCCAGACGCTCGTGTGCGGTCTGCAGTTCATCGACCAGGTAGCCCAGTTCGGTGGCCGCCTCGGTGGCGTGGGTGCGGACCTGCGCGGCGAAGTCGGCGACGTTGGCCCCGGTGAGGTAGGTGCGCGACATGGTGTAGCCGAACAGCTTGGCGGCGTTGGCGCGGGCGTCGTCCCAGGCCTGCTGCTCGGGCAGCTGCTCGGCGCGCAGTTCGATGTTGGGCCGCAACCGGCCCAGCGGCGGGGCGGCGATGGCGCTGCCTGCCTCGAACCAGGCCCGTTTGCGCAGCAGCGCCCACGCGCTGACCACCAGATCGCGGGCTTCGGGCCGCAGCCCCCACGCCGGGGACAGCGCGTCGATATGGGCTTGCAGCGCACCGATGGTCACCGGGTCGGCAGCCTGGGCGGCCTTATCCAGTTCTGTGGCCCAGAAGTCGAACGAGGTTTGATCGAACAGGAAGTGGTCCTCGGTGGCCTTGCCGACGCGCAGCGGCCCGGCTATGCGACGCACCGCAGTGCGGTCGGCACCAGGGTTGGTGGGCACCCGGCCGTCGCGGTGGGTGCTGGCCTGCTCGACGTAGTCGCGGATTGTTTCGAAGTTGCGGGCGGTGACCTCGCTGTCGGCGGGGTCGAACTGTGGATGGTTGGGGTAGCTGGCAGTGAACGCCTGATCGACGATGTTCAGGAACGCGTTCTCCAGGTTGGCCGCCGGCGGCAGCTGCGGCTGGAAGTCCCGGCTGAGCGAGGTCAGCACGTCGAACTGCTGGGAGTCGGCGGTGATCCGCTTGGCGTCGGCCGGTTCGATGCCGTAGGCCTGCTTGAGCAGTACCTGGAAACCGGCATGGGTGCCGCTTCGAAGGTTCTCCAGGATGCTGCGAGCCTGCGCCCGGTCGGTGGCCGACAGGTGATCGGAGTTCTCGGTCCAGCGGTCGCCGCTGCCGGTGAACAGCCAGTCGAGCTTCACCAGCAGCGCCAGGTCTTCCATCGCCGATTCGGTGAAGAACCGCGGCAGCCACACCACGGTGTGCCGGTCGCCGCCGGCCAGCAGCCGGTCGATCCGGTTGACGTCGTCGGCGCTGGTGAACCCGGCCTCGTCGAATGGGTAGTCCACCACCACCCGCCAGGTGCCGGGCCGGGCGTCAAACGACTGCTCGGGCAGCGACGCCGCGTCGCGGACGTTGCCGAAAACGATGTCGACTTCACGGCGCGAACCGCGCCAGACGACGGTACGGGTGGCCGCCCCACCCAGATCGTCTTGCGCGGTCCCCACCCCAAGTGCCTGATGGATCAGCCGGCGCAACAGCGCGCGGCGGCGGCCCGAATTGTCCTCGGCGCGAATACGATCCAGCACCGACTGGTAATCCACCTCGGCCAGCTGCACCCGGATAACCGGATTGGCGCCGTCGGAGCAGCTGATCTCCGGGGCATCCTTCTGCATCCAATCGCGGACTATGGCCAGCACTTTGCGGGCTTCGCCGCCGGCGACCATCGTCTTGATCGAGCCGTGGTTCAGGGCGGCCAGCCGGCCGGCGGTGATGTCGCGCAGCGAGGGTACGTTCGGTGCGATCGCCGACAGCAGCAGGGTTTTGGCGACGCGTTCCTCACCTCTGAAGCCGTTGGGCACCGAATCGGGGTCGGTGTCCAGTTGCTCGGTGCTCACCCCATGCTTGTCCAGCAACGCGGGCAGCAGCCGGTTGCGGTACAGGTCGTGCGCGGCGTCGAACATGTTTTTGGCGTGGCTGTCGATTGGCTCGCTGCCCTCAACGATGTAGTCGAAGGAGTCGCCGACCGGAATCAGGTCATCGACGGTCAGGGTGTCGCGGCGGTCGACCAGCATGCGCTGCATGACCTTCAGGGCGGTTCGTTCACGTTGCATCACCGAGGACAGGTTGCGCAGTGTGGACACCAGCACCGGGGAGAACGGGTAGGTCAGCCGGAATTCGGCTTCCGAGGCACCACGGTGTTTGTCGTCGGTGTTGAGGCTGTCGCGCAGCACCTCCCACACCTCGGGGCTGCGGGTCAGGTCGGCGAACGCCTTGTTCAGGATCTCCTGTGCAGCTTCGTCTTTCGGCTTGAGCAGGCGGGCGTGCGCGACCTCGGCCAGGTTGTCATCACCCAGTTCGATCTCGCGGAATCGGCCCTGCTGGTACTGGAAGGCGCGGTCCAGGGCGTCCTGCTCGGCGCCAGAGGCCCCGGCGTCGGCGAACCACTTGCGCAGGTCCATCTGCCGGGAGATCAACGAGATCAGCGGGATGGCGCGCTGGCGGCCCGACGATTCGACCAATTTGGTGATCTTCTGCGATTCGCGGGCGAAGAACTCGGTGTCGCGGACCGAAAACGCCAGCCACAACACCAGTTCGTCGAGGAACAGCACCACCCCGTCATAGCCCAGCGCTTTGGCGTGATCGGAGATCACTACCAGTCCGCGGTCCAGATCGACGTAGTCGGCGGTCTCAGTAAACGACCCGAAGTAGCTGCCCACCAACGCCGACACCAGTTCCCGGCGTTCGGGGTCTTCCGGGGTGGCGGCCAGCGCACCTTGGTAGCGCGGCAAATCCCAGCCGCCGCCGATCAGCCCGCCCCACGGGTCGGCACCGCCGCCGCTGCCGCCTGCCAGACCGGCCAGGAACTCGTCTTTACCCATCCGGGTGCGCAGGTTCTCGGCATCGGCAAGCAGCTTGTCGGACAGATGCACCGCCGGCAGCGGGGCCTCGGGGTGCAGCCGGGTGATCTGGTCGACGTAACCGCGCAGGACAGCCTGCTCTAACGAGGTGGCGCCTAGCAGGTGATAGGTCAGCCGCAGCAGCTTCTTGCCGGCCAGCGCGCCGTCATAATGCCCAGTCAGCGCCTGGAACGTCGGGGTACGCACCGCGGGATGGTTGCCCAGCAGTGCGTACAGCACGGCCATGAAGTGGCTCTTGCCGGAGCCGAACGATCCGGTCAGGTACGCCGCCCGGGAGGTGTTCTGCTTGAGGGCATCAGCCACCAGATCCAGTGCAGCGTCGAAGTTCTCGCGCAGCGAGTCGGTGAGCACATAGGCGTCCAGAGTCGCACGGATGTGGGCGTCGTCATCGGTGCTATCGGTCAGGCGCAGCACGTAGTCGTCGCTGCCGACCCGTTCGGTGATGTCGATGACATCACGTAGCAGAACCGTCATGTGCGTGTTGCCCTTCGGCCGCGGCGAGGCGCTTGCGACGGCCGCCAACTGGTCAGATCGGTCACCGTGAGGTGATGTTCGTTGAGGCGTGAGGTCAGCTCGGCGTCGATGGTGTCAGCCACCGATTCGCCGTACTCGGGGTCGATCTGGTTGTGCCACTGCCGAACCCACGGTGCCAGCTCGTTCAGCCCGGCCAGCAGCGGCAGCAGCTTCGGGGTGTCCCAACCTTCGTCGATGCGCGCACTGATAAGCGACGCCAGCGCCAGCGTCTGTTGTGCGTGATCCCAGCCGGCCCAGCCGAGCAGTTCGGTGGCATCGGTGTCACGCCCGGCGGCGGGATAGGAGATGAATCGCTCCTTGGGGACGTCGAGCTTGCCGCGGTGTGACCAATAGGAGCCCTTGACGAAATCGGCGGGCTTGTACTTCGGCGGTACCGGAATGGGGGAGGCCAACTTTTCCCCGGTGTCCTCGCGTCGCTGCAGTGCCCAGGTTTCCTCCCATGCGGACCGCTTGTCCAGGCCGGAGTCCTTATACCGGTAGGCAGCCAGGAACGGAACCGCCTCATCGGCAAGCAGTTTCGCCAGCGCAGCACCGGTGGTGGCGTTCGGGTCACCTGCCCACAGCTGCAATACCGAGCGGAAGTCCGCTTCGCGATCCAGCACGTCGGCCAGTTGCGCCACCGACTGCGGCATCGGCCGGCCATCCCGGTCGAACCACAGCGCACGGTCCTCCACTCGCTCCAAGAGCCAGCCTCGCAGCGCGGACTCAACCTGCTTGTCCCACGGCTCAGAAGCCCAGCGGCGCTTGTACTCCGGCCTTTCAAGTAAGCGGATGTGCGGATTGGATTCCATCGCGTCCAGCCGACGCTGCACTAGGTCGCGGTAGTCGGCGGGGAAGTGGTCGGGGATCTCAGTGAGGGGGGTGAACCTGTGGTTGTGGTGACGGAACCAACTGCTCTCAGTTGAGCCATCGTCTATCTGCCGGGCCAGAGCAATTGCGAATGCACGTTCCTCAGGCCGGACCTCGGGAAGGTCTCCGCTGTAGACGAGACCGACTTCGATGAGACCGTAGATGCGGTAGTACTCCCAATCGAGTTCCTCCTGGTATGCGATCATCAACCCCCGCAAGCGGTCCGATTCGGTGTGTGCGGCTTGAAGTGCGGTCGCCGAGGGGGTTTCACGTTTAGTCAGCTCGGCAGGAGATTGGCGCTGAAGTTCCTCGGCTAAATCATCGAGCATCTCCGGTAGTTCAACCGGCATTGCAGTCGGCAGCGGGAAGCTCAGCAGGGCCGAGCCATTAAATTGGAAACGATGTTCCCAGGGTTCGTCGGCGCCCGCTTGCTCCGCTCCGGGACGGCCTTTGTTGAAACAGTTCTGTTTGAGCCAGAAGCAGGCCACGGACGAGTTCAGCACACCGAGCAGGCGCAGATGGTCCTCAATCGACGCGCCCGCGGGCAGCTTGATTACCGGAGCCGTCTGCTTGAAGACCTTCCCGTCGCGGTCCAGAACGAAGTGGTTAAGGGTGGCGATCTCAGCGAAGGTGATGGAAAGGGACGTGCGTAGCTTGGCGGAGTAACTCTCCAAGTAGGCCCACCACGGTAGTCCGCGTTCAGCCAACGTCTTCTGAAAGACAGTACGCTGTCTCAGAAGATTCTTATTGGGCCAAAGCTGCTTGATCACTGGTGACGTGTCGGCGACCAGCTCCGAGTTTTCGCGATTTAGGTAGGGGTTAAGTGCTATCAGGCTGCTAGCAATTTGATAGTCGCGGACGTCCTCGCCAATTACAAAGGTTCTGAAGGGCAATACGTGGTTATTGGTCAGAGCGAAATGGGTTGGGTAAAGCCATGCGTCGTCCTCGCCTACAACAGCGGTGCGCCCAACCGAGTCCGCAAGGCGCCCAAGTTGCAAATGGCTTATTGAGTTGATGTTCGCGAGCAGCTCAACAGCACCGCCGCCGGAGAGACTCCAGGGATGCGTTGCGAGGGTTTGGCGCGGAAGATCGCTGACATTGATGAATGCATTCTCAAAGCCGGGCTCACCGATGTGATCCACAATCGCTGACCAAACAAGACCTTTCGCTGGATCCAATGGTCGGCCAGGCTCACTGCGAATGCCGAGCACCGCACGCACAGAGTCGGACGATGGCCGCTGCTTTCGTCCCACGATGATCACCGTTGGCGTTCCGTGGCCGGGGATGTAGGCCCCAGACGTGTCGATTACCGCGCGCAAATCAACTGACGACAGGAATTCTTCGATGAGTTTGGTTCCAAATAAGCGCTGCATGAACGAGTTCGACGTGATCTGGCCGACCCATCCGGCGGGCCGTGCTCCTGCCGAACCGTGCCCGAGCCGGAAGAACAACTCCATGAACGGTGCAGTCAACGCGTATTGCCGATGCGCGGTCTCATATAGCTGTCGGTACGCCCCATTCAGCGCCGCATCCTTGACGGTGATGTACGGCGGATTGCCCACCACCACATCGTGTTCCCGTTGCAGGATGCCCTTGAGCGCCTCGGCGTCCTCGGTGGCATCGGCGCGAATCGCCGGGCCGGCCAACAGGTCTTCGGGCAGCAGTTGCTGATTGGCTCCCCACAGCAGGCTGTCACCGGACGCCAGGTGCGGGGTGTAGCCGATGCTCTGCTCGATGCTGGTATCGCCAGCAGCATGCAGTGCGGCCACCAGCAGCCTGAACCGGGCGATCGCCACCGCGAACGGGTTGATGTCCACCCCGTAGATGCCGTCCAGTGCCTTGGCGACCAGTTCCCGCGCACCCAGTGCTGGGGCCTCGCGCTGCCAGCGTTGGTGCAGCCGGGCGAACGCGCCGAGCAAGAAATGTCCTGAGCCGCAGGCCGGGTCGATTACGGTGAATCCCTTTAGTGGCCGGTCGGCCAGGGCGGGTTCCATGGTCTGGTCGAGGATGAATTCCTCGACGAACTCCGGGGTCTGCAATAGGGCGTAGGTCTTCTTGGCGTGCTCGGACAGATCCTGATAGGCATCGCCCAAAAAGCGGGTGTCCACCCCGGCGAATCCGTAGAACGGTTGCCCGTCGCTGTCCTGGTGCCACCAGACCTCCAGGAGGGCCCGGGCGGCGTCGCCGGACGGTGCTACCAGGTGCAGCGGCGAGAACCGGTCCACCAGTCCGGCTGTAGCCTGACACTTGGTGAAGTGGTTGATGATCTGGTGTAGCCACTCGCGGTCGGTGTGTTCGGGGTTTTGCTGGAAGTAGGCGCGGCGTGCGTCGAGTGCCTGCGCGCGGTGATCGGCATCGGCGCCGCCGATCCAGCGCGGCGATAGCAGTGCGTTGTCCTCGCAATAGCGGGCGAACACCGTGAGCAGTACCCAGGCCACTGCGGCCTGGGTCACCCGGTCGTTGCGCCACTCCTGCCAGGTTGCGGCGGTGCGCTGTGCGGCGAACGCCGCGTCGTAATATCGGCGCCACGTATCGAGCACCCTGTCCTGCCGGGAGCGCTCGTCGTCGCCGTCGACCCGCGCCCGCAGATCGATCTCCAGCGCCAGCACCTGACGCTTGAGCGTGGTCACCAGTTCCGCTGCTGCCCAGCCCATTAGCTCGCCCCTCCGTCACCACTGGCGCGCACCGCATCCAGTGCGTCCCGCCACAACACGAACTGGCCACCTGGGGACCCCAGCTGGATCGGCTTGCGGTCCACCAACGCCCCGACCTGCCCACGCAGCTGCGGCAGCACCACCCACACCGGCCGCCGTCGCGGGGCGGCCAGATCGCTGAGCGTGGCGAGTAAGTCGAGGTGCCCGTACCGGGCCAGCGGCGACACCTCGGTCAGGATCAGCGGCGCGGTGCTGCGCGGACAGTCGAACACCGAGGTGTGCAACTTTTCCCGCAGCGCCGGGGTCACCCGGTCGATCACCGCCCGCAGACCCTGGGCATCCCGGGCGGCGGCCTCGGCGGCATCAGCCCCGCGGATCAGATCCCACGGGATGCCCCGCTCATCGGCCAGCTGTTGCATGCCTGTGATCAACTCGGTGGTCACGTCGATCAGTTCGCCGTCATAGCTCTGCGCCAGGTGTTGCGCCACCCGTTCGTGCTCACCGGGCCGGTCCCGCGGAATCTGCACCCCGATGGCCACGAACCCGGCCTCATCCAGCGAACGGCGCAGCAGCACAACGGAGTTTGCGGCCTGAGCGATGTCGGCGGCCGGCTCTCCAGGTGTTGGCAGCGTGGTGGGCTGGCGGGTGTGCATGCTGGTGGTGCTGGGCGGCTCGGCGTCGGGGAAGCAGTACACCTCGCGCGCGGCGTCCCAGTTCAGGTTCAGCGCCGTCTGGGCCAGGATGTTGTCCAGGTGCGGACGCTGGGGCACCTTGTCCAGTTCGGGAAACCGGGCGGTGACGCGGCTGCGGATCTGGGATGCCGACAGCGACTCGTTTTGCGCCAGCCCGCGCAGCGCCTCGGCGACCGCAGCGGCCGGCGACATGGCGGTGTTGTGCAGTTCGCCGCGCCCGGACACACCGGTGTGTTTGGCAGTGGCTGCGGCCAACCGAACCAGGCGGCCGTCGCTGGGCATCGACACGGTGGTGTCGGCGCTGTCGGCGACCGCGGTGTAGCCGTCGTGGTACGCCGTTCGCAGCTCCTGCGCGGCGCGGGCGGCCGGGATGACGGAGTTTGGGTCGGCCGCCACCAAGTCGTCGGCGCGTTTGGCGGCCGCCTCGGCGGCGCTGAGCAGCTTTTCGTCGGTGGCCAGCAGTGCGAGCCGGCGGCCATGCCGTCGTCGCACCAAAGTGATTTCGTCCGTCGCCGTTTCGTGCTCGTGCAACCGATCCAGCGCGACCCGCAGCAGCCCTGCCGCGGCGCGTTCGGCGCGGGGGTCGATGCCACCCGCACTGGCCTGGGGGAGCCGAGCGCGAATCTCGGCGGTCAGCGTCGACACAGCGGCCACCCCACCGAAGTCGTCGATCACCCCGAGCGTGATGCCAGTCAGCGCGTCCAGCAGCTCACGGGTGGCCGGGGTCTTGGCCCAGTCCTCCTGCAGCTCCTTTATCAGCTGGGTGCCGCGCTGCGGGGCCTTGCCCAGCTTTTCGGCCAATTCGGTGCTGCTGGCGAACCCGTCGAGGCCTGGCGTGGTGCCCAGCAGCAGGGCGGCGGCCTCGCGGCGGGTGGTCGACCCGCGCTGCGTGGAGACGGCCGAAAGCAGCAGTGCGACAGTGTCGTCCAGGCTGCGCAGTTCGGTACCCGATGGCCCCGGCTTCTGCTTGCCCAGCCGTTTGGTCCAGGCCCGGTACCGGTCGACGATCTCCTTGCGGGTGTCCTTGGCTTCGCGGGCCACCAGCCGGTTCAGCGTGGTGGAGTCCACCGCCAGCAGCTCCCCGACGGTAGTCACCGCCACCGAGGCCAGCGCGGAGATGGCCCGCGGGCTCAGTCCGGCTGCGCTCAAAACGGTAGTGGAGTCGGCTTTTTCGGCGTCAGCGTCGCTGGCCTGCGGGGTCGCCGGGGTATCCGCGGCGGTGAAGGCCTGCTGCCAACCGCGCAGCATGTCCTCGGCGGTGCCGGGCCGGCGCGTGATGTCCCGCGACAGCGCGGCGGTAAAGAACGCGGCCATCGCCGGGGCCAGGGTGGCGTCGAACATCCCTGGTTCCACCGTGACATCGTCATCGACGGTGCCCGGATGGGAGCGGGGGTCGAGGCCGTAGTTCGGGGTGGCGCCGGTGGCCATCTCAAACAGCACCACGGCGGCGCCGTAGCGTTCGGCGGCGGTATCGTAGCGGCGGCGCTCGCCGGTGCCCAGGAACGGATCCAGATACGGCGGCGTCCCGGCCTCGACATTGTCCGGTGACACCCCAGCCATCGAGAAGTCGAACATCACCAGGTGCGTGTCGGCGCGTGAACTACTCTGGTAGACACCAAGATTGGATGGCTTAATGTCACGGTGGGTGACGCCGTTGCGTTCCAGAGCCACCAATGCGGTCAGCAGGTCGGTGCCCCAGCGCTGCAGCACGTCGATGGACAACCGACCGCGGTTATTGAGTTCCTCGGCCAGCGTGGTGCGCCCGGCGTAACGCAGGATGAGCGCGGTGCGCCCGCCCACGTCCTCCACACCGTGGAGGGTGACGATGCGGTCGTCGTTCTCGAAGCGGCCCAGCGCTTGGGCTTCGGCGCGGAGCCGTTCGGCGGCGTCGCGATCCTTGGCGACCTTGAGCACGCGTTGGGCGCCGCCTACCTGGTTGTCTTTCACCAAGATTCCCACGGCGGTGGAGCCGGCACCCAGTTTGCGTTGGTAGACGAAGCGTCCGCCGGCCAGCTCGGTGCCGGGTCCGGCCTCCAGAGGGTCGGTGCCGGCGGTCTTGAGCAGTACCTCGTTTCGGACGTCGTCGAGTCTTGCGACGAACTCGCCGACATCGGCGATGCGGTCGGCCGGGCTGGGATTGGTGGCGTCGAGCACCAACTGGCGCAGCGGAGTGCGGGCCTGGGGCATTTCGGCGGCCAGGTCCAGGCCGCGGTCGCGGCGCAGCCGGTCGATCAGTTCACCCCGTTCGGTGGCCGGGGCGGTGCCGCCGGTCAGGATGAAGAACGCCAGCGCACCCAGACCGAATACGTCGATGCGGGCGGGGTCGGTGGGCCGCGAGCCTTCCGGGGCGGCGAAGAGCCGGGCGGTGTCGCTGGGGGAGCCGGCCATCAGCGTCAGCGAACCACCCGACAGGCGGGTGACCGCGGTGTCGGGGTTGGCCGGCAGGATGCCGGCGCTGTCCCAGTCAGTGACCTGGGGTTCGAGATGGCGGCCGCGTTCGCGGATAGCCACCGAGCGCGGGTTGAGGCTGCGGTGCACCACCCGGTGGCGGTGCGCGTAGTGCACGATGTCGGCCAGCTTCGCGATCAGGTCCAGCTGGTCGTCCAGCGGCAGGGTGTGATCGGCCAGCCACAGGTCCAGCGGAGTGTCGGACTTGGGTTGCGGGAACACCAGGCCGATGCCCAGTTCGGGTTCGTCGACCAGGTCCTTGGGCGCCTGCAGACCGTCGTAGGTCAGACGCTGCAGCAGGTTGAATTCGTGGGTGACGGCCTGGCGGCGGGCATGATCCTCGGCCTTCGTGGCGCTGGGGTTGGTGGTGTAGAACCGGATGCGGACGTGGTCCTCGGTGTTGACATGGTGAAACGCCGGCCAGTCCTGCCAGCCGTCGCCGTCGGCCAGCGGCTGGTCGTCGATGATCCAGGAGCCCACCTCACGCTGGCGGCGCGGCGCCAGGCCGATGGCCTTCATCAGCCCCGCGATCAACTTGCTGTCGCGTTCGGAGATCGGATCGTGCTTCGCGGGTGCGAGCAGGATTTTAGAGATGCCAGGCAGCTTGGTAGTGCCCTCACTGCCGTCAGGGCCGTACAGATTGATCTTCGAGTTCGGCGGCAGGTCGCAGACGAATCGCTCGTGATGCAGGAACACCAGTTCCTGCACGTACGGAATCCGGCTGACCGCCTCGTTGCCGCCGCGCTCCCGGATGGCGTCCTTGAGCAGGGAGGAGAAGTATTGGGCCTTGCGGCGTGCCAGCAGCAGGGGGGAGTCCTCGGTGCGGTTGTTGCGCCGCCATAGGTGATCGTTGCCGGTCAGGATGCCGCGATAGTGCTTGAGCTCGATCAGGTACAGCGTGTCGCGGGCCAGTACCAGGAGGTCGACCTCATGCCAGCGACCGCGGTTGTCGCGGAACTCGAAGTTGGCCCAGGCGCGGAACGGCTCGGCGTCGGGCAGCTTCGCCTTGATGGCGTTCAGCCCGGCCTTTTCGTGGTCGAACTGCGACTCGGCGATCGTGACCCAGCGGCCGTCCTTCACCGTCGAGTCACCCCCTTGTCGTGTGCTTGGTGAACAACCTACTTAGTTGTACTTCGGCTATTGCGGGTTGCGTTCGGTTTCGCCGGTGAGGTCGCGATGAAAAGGGAGTATTGCGAGATGTAACTGACAAGTGGGTCTTGATCGTTCGCCGGTGAGAACGCGGGAGCCCATTCGTGCTCAAACGGTTACTGGATGCCGCGGTCTCCTGACGGGCCCCGCCTCTACACTCAGGTAGCTGCACGTGGTGGGAGGTGAACGTGGCCGGCTCAGGTGAGCACTTCAAGGCACTCGTGCGTAGCCACGCGAGCGGGGACGACCAGGCGTTCTACGCCATTGCTCTGCAGGTGGCCGCTCAGGCCGCCCGGCAGGGGCACCATAAGCTTGCCGCCGACTTGAAGGCCGCCGTCGAGAGCTCGCGCGCCGATCGCCCCACCAAGGTGGTTTCGATCGCGCAGCCTCGTGGCGATCTCTCCGACCTGGTCGTCGCATCACACCCGACGGTGACATTGAAAGACCTCGTGCTGCCGGCTGACCTGGATGCGCGTGTGCGACGGATTCTCACCGAGCAGCGGCAGCGCAAGAACCTTCTGGACCATGGCTTCCAACCAGCACATCGGCTGTTGTTTGAAGGACCGCCCGGAACCGGCAAGACCATGACGGCGGCTGTGCTCGCGCACGAGCTGGCGCTGCCGTTGCTCACCATCCGGCTGGAGTCGTTGATGAGCAAGTTCATGGGTGAGACCGCTGGGAAACTCCGGACGATATTCGACGCCGCCGAACAACAGCGCGCCGTGTATCTTTTCGACGAGTTCGATGCTCTGGGCGGCGATCGCGCAGGCAACGACGTCGGCGAAGCGCGGCGAATCTTGAACTCGTTCTTGGTGTTTCTTGAGAACAGCAGCAGCGAAGGCATCATCATTGCCGCCACCAACCACCGGGCAATCCTCGACCGGGCGTTGTTTCGCCGTTTCGACATGGTGTTGGACTATGCGCTGCCCGACGCCAAACAGGGCGCCGTGGTGATGCGATCACGTCTTGGCTCCTTAGCCAAGGGGATTCGCTGGGCTTCGCTTGCAGCCGACATCGAGGGGCTCTCACACGCTGACCTGGTACGGGCAGCAGAGTCGGCTGCGAAAAGCGTGATCTTGGAAGGTCATTCACAGGTAAGTGTCGAGGAGCTTCGTAGGGCATTGAGTGCACGGAAGTCATCGAGCCTTGGCTAATGGCCGCGACCATCTCAGTCACTTCCTTGTCGTAGGTCGAGTAGCCAATGAGGATTTCCTTCGCCCCGGTGGTGGGAATCCGAGAGTCAGACCAGTCGAAGACCGTGCGGAGCACGGGCGTGGCCGGGTCAGCGAGCTGGAATCCGCGCTCGTTTCCGGTGATGCCGCACGTCAGGAGTTACTCACCGAAGAGGAACTTCGTGCGCTCGGCACGATTGTCACACTCGAAGGTGGCGATGCTGCCTACCCATTGAAAGTTGAATCGCTTCAACAATTCTCGCGGCATCGGAAGACGCCACGCCGACCGAAATGGCTCCTGCTGTCGGTACTGCCAGCGGAACCGGCTGAGGGACTTCCTGAACGGGCGACTGTATGGGTAGCCGATCAGTATCGCGCTGAGTTCGTCGGCCTCTTCGAGGATTACTTGGAGGACACCAAGACTGGGAAGCCCAAGAATAA
Organism: Mycobacterium sp. NGS24; assembly: GCF_059813065.1. Classification (NCBI taxonomy): domain Bacteria; kingdom Bacillati; phylum Actinomycetota; class Actinomycetes; order Mycobacteriales; family Mycobacteriaceae; genus Mycobacterium; species Mycobacterium sp. NGS24. Next base: position 11,663 of record NZ_JCALDW010000010.1, on the reverse strand, counting down.
CGGGTTGGTCGCGAACATCGCGCGCATTCGGTCTACGCTCTTGCGCGACCTGTGGCAATCCAGCGGTGACCCGCCGCAGGGTTCATCGACATGGTGGGAAGTGTGGTTGCGCCGCACCGACAACGGTCCGCAGCTCCTGCGGAACCTCGCCGAAAGCTTGGGCCTCGGCATTTCGTCGCGAGTGCTGCGGCTGATCGACCGCGACGTGATGTGGGTGGAAGCACGGTGGGCTGATCTCCAAGCGCTTCCTGTGTCCGCGGTGCCCGTAGCCGAGATACGTCGCCCAGAATTTGTCGACACCGTGGAGGACTTGACCGCCGGCGAGCAAGCCGAATATTCGGATGACCTCGCCCAGCGACTCCAGCCTGCTGAAGCACACGAACCCGCTGTGTGCCACCTGGATACTGGTGTTGCACGCACCCATATCTTGCTGGAAGCGTCGCTGTCGACCGAGGATCTCCAAACCGTCGTCGGCACAAGTGGATTCGATGTGGAAGGTCATGGCACGGCGATGGCAGGCATCGCGCTGTTCGGGCACGACCTGGATCGGTACCTGATCGGTGGTGACACGATATCCCTACGCCACCGGTTGGAGTCCGTTCGTATCAAACCGACTCGATCAGAGCCCAAGCACGAACCGCTTGCGTTCGGTGATGTTACGGCGCAGGCGGTGTCGCTCGCTGAGGCCACATCGGCACGCCGTCGGGTGTTCTGCTCACCCGTGACCGTCGATGGCGACACGCCAGAAATTCCTGGCCAGCCAACACTGTGGTCATCCACCGTCGATGCTCTTGCGGTCGGATCGGACGTCGTTCGCGATGGTGACGAGCTGCAGCTTCTGGCACCGCCCGATGATGGTGCAGCGCGGCTGATAGTGGTATCGGCGGGCAATGTAGATCGCTTCGTCGCCGACCACCTCAATGAATCTGATACGTCGCCGGTGCAGGATCCCGCGCAGGCATGGAACGTACTCACGGTCGGCGCGCATACCGAGATGGTCGATGCGCCAACTGATCCGGCATATGCAGGATGGGAGGCCGTTGCCACCGTCGGCGATTTATCACCCCACAGTCGAACCTCGTTGCTGTTCGGACTGGGGCCCTGGCCCATTAAGCCGGACATTGTCATGGAGGGCGGCAACGTACTTAGTGATGGCAGTTCTCTTTTCGAGCCCAGCCATCCAGCGTTGTCGGTGCGTACCACTGGCCACGTCAATGACCAAGCGCTTTCGTCGGCCAATGCGACAAGCGCTGCCACGGCCCAGGCTTCGAGACTTGCAGCTCTGGCGATGGTCACCTACCCGGAGTATTGGCCCGAGACCGTTCGTGCTCTGCTGGTTCATGCGGCCGAGTGGACACCGGTGATGCGGCAGGCGTTGGATGCCGCCGGCAGGTTGGGGTTGAAACAAAAGCAGTTGATGTTGCGACGCTACGGATGGGGCGTGCCTTCGGAGCAAGGGGTGCTCTACTCGTCTGATCAAGCGGTCACCCTCGTCATCCAGGATGAGTTCGTGCCCTTCGAAGGTGATGATTTCAAGGTTCCGGTCTTTCGGCTACACGAGTTGCCTTGGCCGAGAGAAGTTTTGGAAGGGCTTGGTGGTACGAGAGTCGATCTGCGTGTCACGTTGTCGTACTTCATCGAGCCGACCGCGTCGCGGCGTGGTTGGCGGCAGCGGTACAAGTATCCGTCGCATTCTCTTCGATTCGAGCTGCAGGACCCTCTGGAGTCAGAGGAGCTCTTCGTGCAGCGCGTCAATCGGGATGCCGGTACGGAGGACGGTGGGGGCCGTCGGGCGCCGAGCCAGGTTCGGTGGCTTGTCGGAGCTAATCAGCGAAACCTCGGCTCACTGCATCAAGACGTATGGGAGACATCGGGAGCCGAGCTCTCCCAGTCAGGCAAGCTCGCCGTGTATCCGGTCGGTGGTTGGTGGAAGTACAGCAAAGCACGCGATCGTGTAAACCGAGCTGTGCGCTACGCCCTCGTCCTGTCGTTGCGGACGCCGGAGAGCGGTATCGACCTGTACACGCCGATCGCCAACGTGTTGCGAATTCCGATTGCGGTCCCGATCGAGTGACATCGACGGCGCAATGGCGTGCTCAGAGTGGACTGCGTCCGGCTTTAGGCGCATAGCAATCGGACCGCAGATTCTTCCTAGCACTACGCCCTGGGTCAGCCTGTCAGATCCGGAGGTTCGCCGCGCGGTCGAGCAGGTCGTTGCGTGTTTCGACGACTCGTCGGACTATCTGTCCGTGCGTATCCGTATAGTGCGGGCGCGTCCGGATCTGCGAATGGAGGCCACGTTGGGTTACGCAATTGAGTGGGACGGCTACACGGTCACGCTTCCGCCGGTGGGGGATTCGATCGATGACGGACTCTCGTTCACGACCTGGGATGACGCATCTCTGAGGTTCGCGCGCTACGCAGCGGACACGTTCAACGCGGGCCCCGAAGGTCAGACCCTAATTATGGCCCCGGTGGTGCTTATCCCGCGCCCGGACAACGAGCACGATCCGGGCGCCGTGTCGATCGCCAGGCCGCGATCAACGGGAGGTGACATCGACGACCGCCACATGGGTTTCGTCTACCGTCGGCTCCTGTCCAAGCTTCCAGAGAACGCGATCCCACTTCTGGCTGAAATGTCTGGCGGTGAGGTCAATTGCAGCGTCATCATCGAGCGCGACGACGCCGACTACTACGGTCTGGACTTCGACGACCCCGACGACCTCCCATGCGCGTACAGTAAGGCCAAACTCGCGCTCCCCCCGGCAGCCGAGTTGGCGTACGCGGTGCACAGTGTCTTGGTCTCCCGAGGAATGGACCCTGACGACGAAGGGCGCCAGCGCACGAGTCACGTCCTCGAACGCTTGCGCATATTTCCCGGGCACAGCCGGCCCCTCGGACCGCTTTCGGTGACCGTTCGCGAAGGAAAGTCCGGACAGCCCAGTTCATTGACCGTGTACTCCGGAGACACACCGATTGGTTCCGTCGCCCTTGGCTATCTGTTTCTCGACGACGAGCGCCTGCGCCCCGCAGTGCTCGACGGGCTACTCAAGATGGGCGTACCAGCGGCTGCGTCCCGGGAGCCCCGGAGTGAAGCCGTGAGCCAGGAGTGGGAGCCCGGCGCCGTGCCTAACGTGCATGTGGGCTGGCGCCCCGGCGGCATGAAGCTGCGGTGGGCCGAACCGGACGGACCCTCGACACGAACAACCTTCGCCCAATACAACCCGACAGCCGAGACGCTGTGGGTCGAAGACGAGCGACTTGTCGCGCCCGCGTGTGCGTTCGCAGCCCGCCTGGGCGTCCCGGTGGACGGCATTGGACTACCACCCCTTAGATGGACATTGCGTGAACGCGTGTGGCGAGGTCACCTGCGTGACTTGTCCTACGAGTAGATGATCACCGGACCCAACTTCCGGCCGCTGAACCCTGCCGTGGCGGGCCTGGTGCCGGACACACTGTTCGAGGCCTCGGAGTTGGCTCGTTTCGCCCAGCCAGCACACAAGCTCGGTGCGGAACCGACCGCGCTTCTGGAGAGACTGACCACCCATCGCGGCACGCTCTTTCCCGGCCATACCTATCTCGACACGATCGGTACGTGCCGGATCTGCGAACGGCCGGCTGGCGATTTCCGCGCACCCTTGTGCGAGCAGACCTTGGCCTACTGTCACCGCTGCCTTGCTGTGGCTGTTGAGGGTCTCCCGAACATGGGGGCGACGCTCACCCGGGCAATTGCTCGCGCGACGCTGGCGGTCCGCGCTCTGGCCGACGACGAATTCGGCGGCGCAGCATTCGTCGAGTCCCAGCTGTCCACGATCCACGCAGACCCCCAGCATCCGGTGTCGCCGGCCGATATCGACCGTCGCTTGCTTCTCCGCATTGCGATCACACGCCGCCAGCTTCCGTGGACACACATCCTCATCGGCACCGGGCTGGCCAACAACGGTGTGCGGGTGTCGCGCGGCACCGTACTCAAGGCCACCGACGGACACTTGTGCCCGTCACTGCAAGAGAAAGCGGTCGATGACTTCTTCGACCGGCACCGCATCGGTCACACGCGCGAACCCCGATATCCCTTCGACCCGGAGCTGAACCCGAACACCCGTCGCCGCGCTGATTGGCTCCTAGAGGACGGTACGTTCGTCGAGATGTGGGGTATGCCCGAGGATCCGGTGTACGCCGAGAAGATGCGCGAAAAGATCAAGTTGACACGCCGACACCGGTTGCAGTTGATCGGTCTCACCGCCGCCGACATCGGGCGGCTCAGTGAGATTTTTACCCAATGGCCAACGAACTAGGAAACGCCGCCATGGGCACCGCGAGTCGCGTTCATCGATGCGGTTGCCTGCACAATGAACCGTAATCAGGACAGGGGAGGATGCTGCTGGTTGTCATTGTTCTCCGGCGAGAGTGGTTGGGGTATAACAGAATAATGGGCATATGGACGGCAACTCATGAAGCCTTGCCAATGTAACGGGCCGGCCCGACAGCAACCTCTACGCCTCCGCTGCAGCCACCTACCAAGCCATTCCGGCTGGCCGTGGTGTCCGCGCCGACTTTGGGCGATGGCGTTACCGAGCGGGCGGTCCTTATCGTGGGCCAGTGTGAAAGCTATTGCCGAGCTGTAGCTTTCGGGCTGATGCTGCAGACGCGCCACAGGGCGTACTTGCAAGAGGTGGCGCGGACGCCGCTATCACGACGGTGGACGGAACCACCGCGAAGTGCCGCGCAGGCACCCCTGCGCCTTCTCAAGCTGGCTTCGATGGCGATGCCGAGACGCTAAGGCCAGCAGAATGATCGGTTCGCACATCGATTGGGAACCAATTCTTCATGACTGCCGACGTCGCAATCCCCAACTCCGCCAACGTGATAATTGGTTCGGCGCTGATGGATGCGCACATCGAAAAGGTTCGCCTGCAGCCGCGATGCAGGGTGTCGCAACGACGATATGCATGAAAGGCCAACGGTCGCGTTGGCCAACGGCTTGAGCCATGCCGCCATTGTGCGCGCCGTCGACGCTGACAACGCTGCACGGGTTGCTGTGACCGGGGAATGGGTAGGGCGCCGGGAGAATCTGGTGGTCTGCGGGCCGGCCGGCACCGGTAAGACGTTCTTCCTGGAAGCGTTGGGCCAGAGGGTGATCGAGGCCGGAATGCCGGTGGCGTGGTTCACCCTCGAACAAATCGGGGGTGCTCGTTCGGTCCCACCGCGCCGACGACTCTCTCGGGCAAGGCAGCGGCCAAGATCGTGCGCGCCGAGCTCGTGGTCATTGATGACGTCGGCCTGCTCCCGGTCGGTACTGATACCGCCGAAGGGCTTTATCGCATTGTCGATGCAGCCTATGAGCGCAAGTCGGTGGCGATCTCGTCAAACCTTCAGCCGAGCGGATTCGATGAACTGATGCCCAAAACCTTGGCCACCGCGACAACGCGTCGAGGTGTCGGCTCAGCCACTGACGGAGGCGGCGCGCGACTCCAACCACTTCGTCTGGGGTGGCCTGTTTGGGCAGGTGGGGATTTGAGATTTCAGGGCACGAAAGTGAGGGGTGGTCCGTCGCAGTCCACTTCGATGACTCGAAGCTCCGGGCTGTTGCCGTGGGTCGCATTCATCACGGCGGCGGTCTCCTCCGCGACCTGCTTGTCACCGAATCTCCACGCCATCGCTGGGTCGCTCTGCAACTTGTAACTGGTGCCGGGCGCCCAGCCCTCCCCGTAAAACGGGAGGTACTTGACGGGTTTGCCGTCGCTGTCGAGTGCGGCGATGGCGTAGCAAGTGGTGGTGACAGCCGCCAGTCCGGACAGCCTGGCGTTTACCGCCGCGTCACGCTCGGCGTCGCTCAGCAGTGTCACGGTGGCGTGTTCATTGATCACCGCAGCCGGCATGAACCATTGGCGCGGCGCACCAACGGGCAGTTCGTAGATGTTGAGGTTGACGTCGTCACCGAATTTGACCCGTAGGAGCTGCTCGCCTGTTGCGCCTTCCATGGCATCCATCAGCGGGTGCTCGCTGAGAAACACGCCCTCACCGGGCACGATTGACCCGATGCTATCGCGGAAGCCTCCGCTGAGGATCGCATCGGCCGCATCGGTGGTGTGATAGCAGATCGTCATGAAGGTCCCTCTTCGGCGACGTCGTCGCGGATCTCGTCGGTGTCCTCGTTGTCGGCGTCGATCAAGACGGCACTCCCGTCGGGGAGCGTCACCGCCCGTAGTGCCTTATCGGTAAATCCGGTGGCTTCGCGAGCGGCGGTCAGCGCGTCGCCGGCCTGGTCCGGGGCGAGTTTGTGCAACTCGTCGGCGTGGGTGAGCACCATGACTGCCATCAGACGGCGGAACTGCTCATTGGTGAACGATTCGAGGTGGTCACGGTCTGCACCGGTTTGGACCATCATTTCGATTAGGTCGCGACGAGCGGTATTCCTATCTTTCTGCAAGGCCGGAACGCTCAACCTGGCGTCTTTGACCATCAGCATTAGGTGAAGAGGGTCGGTGGGGGACGGTTCGAACTGGTAGCGGGTATAGAAGCTGCGCGCCTGGTCGTGGAGCGCATGCACGAGGATGGCACGGACGCCGATATCTTCGGCGACTTGCACGCTGCGTCCGATGGCGTCGCGGAGCAGGTTCTCGCCCAGCCCGCAGCCTTGGTGCTTGCGGTCGATGGCGAGGCGCGATAGCAGGATCACCGGTATCGGGTCGGGCATGTTGCGGCGGAACTTGCCGGTGCAGTCAGCATGCGAGACCGCCCCGGTTGACAGTGCGTAGTAGCCGACGATGCGGCCGTCGCGGCAGGTGACAAAGCAACGGGATGCGCCGCTGACGTGGTTGGCTAGCGCGCGTTTACGGAGGTAGTCGTCGAGGGTGGATTCGCCGCTGTCGAATGCAGCGGCGTCGTCAACGTCGCTGATCGGTCGGGGGATGCTGTAGCCGGTCATGCGTCCCGTTCGAAGATGGACGGCTTGGCAAACATCTTCGCCAGCGCTTCCTTGAACTGGGCGGGCCGGTCGAGTAGGGCGTTGAATTCGGTCCATGCGGCGTCGTCGATGACGAAGTGTCGACGGTCTGCGAGGACGTCGCGAGCGTGCGCGACAGTGGCTCTCACGGTGAAGCTGGTGAGGTCAAGTCCTTCGACCTCGGCGGCATGGCGGATCAGTGCGTCCTGCTCGGGGGTCAGGCGCACAGCGAAACGCTCGGATTTCGTAGCCATGATCCCATTGTGTGCCTGATAGGCGTACGCGTCAACCGTGAGCACATGGGCGCGCAGAGGGAGTTCACGGGGAGTTCACGAACTTCAGGAAGTGTCGCGAACAATATCTCTAACCTGCATGAATGCTGGTGCGCGATACTGGGATTGAACCAGTGACCTCTTCCGTGTCAGGGAAGCGCTCTCCCGCTGAGCTAATCGCGCTGGAGTCAAAAGTCGGAGGTGGAGACGGGAATCGAACCCGTGTGCACGGCTTTGCAGGCCGTTGCCTCACCACTCGGCCACTCCACCGCTGGATTGATGCCATTTGCACCTTCGAGCGGATGACGGGATTCGAACCCGCGACCCTCACCTTGGCAAGGTGATGCGCTACCAACTGCGCTACATCCGCGCGCAACGAGCGAGATCGTCGCTCGGTGCGAAGCACGACGATAGTCCAGTGCGCGAGCGCACACAAATTCCTTGGTACCGAGCGTGTCCAATGCGGGGGTGGACGGTTCGCGTCGCACGTCCCCTCAGCGGATCGTGATAATCTTCGACGTCGTTCGCCTCTCGGCGCCGGTCCCGTGGCTCAGTGGAAGAGCGTCCGCTTCACACGCGGAAGGTCGCTGGTTCGATCCCAGCCGGGACCACAAGTACGCATCCCGATCCGGGGGAGATGAGATGGGCTTCGGGCAGGCCGTCGCGACCGGGTTCACCAAGTACGTCACCTTCAGCGGTCGCGCCTGCCGGTCCGAGTTCTGGTACTGGGTCCTCTTCACCGTCCTGGGCGGCATCGCGTCCACACTGGTCGACGCCAGCATGGACATGCAGATCGTCTCGGTCATATTCAACCTCCTCACCGCGATCCCGAGCCTGGCCGTCAGTGTCCGACGCCTGCACGACGTGGACGCCTCGGGCTGGTGGGTGCTGCTCAGCCTCATCCCGGTCATCGGGGCCATCGCGCTGCTGGTCTGGGTTGTCGCGAGGGGCACCGAGGGGCCGAATCGCTTCGGTCCGGATCCGCTGGCCGCGACGCCTGGCCTGCCCAACGAGCAGTACGGCGCGCCGGCATAGCTACCGCCCCGCCGCCCGGAGTCCGGGTAAGGCATTCGGTGCGACCGCTGGCCAGTGCCCACGAAGTACCATTCCCCTGACCGCACGCGCCGCGGCAGAACAGGAGACGACGATGCCGGTCACGGTGATTCTCGAGCTGCGATTCAAGCCCGATCAGGTATCGGCCGGGCGAGAACTGATGGGCCGGGCCCTGCAGGACACCCGCGCGTTCGACGGCAACCTGCAGACCGACGTGTGGGTCGACGAGCAGGACGAGGCGCACTGGCTGATCTACGAGGTGTGGGAATCGGTGGACCACGACGAGGCCTACCGCCGGTTCAGGGCCGGGGAAGGCAAGCTGACGCAGCTTCCGCCGTTGCTGGCCGCGCCCCCGGTCAAGACCCGGTATCTCACCAGCGACATCTAGCAATGAGCTTCTCCGAAGGCATCGGCACGCTGAAACTCGAATGCCCACAGCAACATCCGGTCGGAAGGATCCTGCGCGAGAGCGCGCATCAAGCCGTTCAGTACGACCCGGGAGCCACGGTGGGGCCACGCCGATTCTGGCCCGGTGAGGACGAGCACGCCCGGTTCGCGGCCCGGTGCCGCTTCTGCGACAAGCCGGTTGGAGACGCGACGGCAACCCTGCAGGCCAAGTTCGCCGAACTGCTCGCGGACACCGTGGAGACCTACCGGACTACGACGCTTCCCTACCTCGCGGAAAGCATGCGTTGATGCTGATATCGACGGGTCTTTATTGATTTCGTAAGGTTCATGAGGAAACGTCTACGAAAGCGCACGACACCGAGTTCTTCTAGGTCCCAATTAGCTGTCCCTACCAGTACGGAGTTCTCATGACGCTAACCCGCAGGCACCCGTTGGGCGTCCTCGTCGCGATACTGGCGGCCGTCGCAGCCGTCGTATCCTTCGGCGCGCCGACGGCTCAGGCGTTCTACGTCAAGTACCACGAGACGATCACGCGCAACGCGCTTCCCGCTGACCAGGTCAGCCAGCTGGCGGTCAACCAGATCCTGGTGGGGCCGCCGCCGGGCGGCGGCGCGCTGGGCAGCGATGCCTTCGCCACCGACGAGTTCCGGCACCTGGACAACTCGATCAACCCCACCGACATCTGCAATCGGGCGCGAGTCGCCTGGGACACCTTCTCGCCGATCGTCCTGAGCGGATCGGTGCTCAACGGCAACGTCGAGGCTGACGGGCCCGGTGCCCGCGCCGCGTTCGGTGCCCTGCTGCACACCCTGCAGGACTTCTACTCCCACTCCAACTGGGTCGACGACAACATCGCCATCGGCCAGCTGGACCGGCTCGCCCCGCCGATCTTCCCCGTCTGCAACCCGGCCGACTTCCCGGCCGACCTGCACACCGGTTACTACAGCATCGACTTCGCGCAGCAGTTCCCCCTCGAGGGTTGCCCTGCAGGCGGACCGCCGCCGGGATTCCAGGAGTGCCACACGCTGCTGAACAAGGACGGCCCGCACACCCCGCGCGGTGGTACGCCCGTCCCGGGCACCAACCTCAATGAGTACGACGTCGCCGCGCAACTGGCGACCCGGGCCAGCACCGATCTGTTCTTCACCATCCGCGACTGGGTTGCCAACGCGAACGGGCAGGACGCTGCGGTGCAGCTGTTCCAGCAGGGCGGCCCGCTGCCCAACTGGCACAACATCCCCAACCTGCCCGGCGTTCCCTACCTAGGTTCCTAGCACAGGGCTACGCCGTCAGACCGGATCAGCGGGTGCTCGGGTAACCCCCGGGCGCCCGCTGAATTTCGTTGTCGTCACTAGACTTTCGGGGTTCTCGGGGTGTCGGTTCACCACCTGCTCCTGATCGGGCTGGCTGGACTCGGGGCCGGTGCGATCAACGCGCTCGTCGGCTCGGGCACCCTGATCACGTTTCCGACGTTGGTTGCCCTCGGCTATCCGCCGGTCACGGCCACCATGTCCAACGCGGTCGGTCTGGTGGCCGGGGGAGTGTCCAGCACCTGGGGTTACCGCGCCGAGTTACGCGGTCAGTGGGATCGGTTGCGCTGGCAGATTCCGGCTTCGCTGGCCGGCGGGGTGCTGGGCGCCTACCTGCTGCTGCATCTGCCCGAGCAGGTGTTCACCCGGATCGTGCCGGCGCTGCTGGTGCTGGCTCTGGTGCTGGTGGTGCTCGGGCCGTGGTTGCAATCCTGGGCGCGGCGGCGGGCCGAACAGGAGGGCCGCTCGGTCGAGCGGATCACCTCCGCCCGGATGGTCGCACTTGTGGCGGGGACCTTCGCGGTCGGCGTCTACGGCGGGTATTTCACTGCCGCGCAGGGCATTCTGTTGGTCGGGATGATGGGTGCATTGCTGCCGGAGTCCGTCCAGCGCATGAACGCCGCCAAGAACCTGCTCACGCTGGTGGTGAATGTTGTTGCCGCCGTTGGCTATACGTTGGTGGCGTGGGATCGCATCAGCTGGCCGGCGGCAGGTGTGATCGCAGTGGGCTCGTCGATCGGCGGGCTGGTCGGTGCCCGGTACGGCCGACGGTTGTCGCCGAATGCATTGCGCGCCACCATCGTTGTGGTGGGATTGATCGGGTTGTACCGACTGCTTTCCCTGTGAGCCGAGTCAGTGAGCCCAGTCAGTGAGCCGACAGTGTGGCCGCGGCAGCCGCTTCGATGACGTCCATCACCTCGCCGCGCTCGCGCCACGCCCGCAACTGACGCATCGCCCCGTTGCCCTGCGTGGCAACTCGGTCGACTTCCTCGACCACCCGGGCGTACTCGCCGAGTGCGTCCAGCGCCGGGCGTACCCGCTGCACCAGCGCGGAAAGCTGCTCGCGGGCCGGTACCGAGCCGCGGCCGCTGATCAGATCCAGCGTGTTGCCGGCCAGTCCATCGTGCGCGGCCTGCCAGTACGCGGCGCGCAAGACCGCCGGGGGCAGCCGGTCGGCACCTGCCGGCGCTTCGTAGACGGCGGTGATCACCGCGGCCCTGATCAGGGTGGCCAGCAACACCGTCTCGTCAACCGTCGCCGGCACGTCGGCGACCCGCACCTCGACCGTCGGGAACACCGCGGACGGGCGCACGTCCCAATAGACCATGCCCTGATCCAGCAACACCCCGGTGTCGACCAGCATCTGCACGGTGCGGTCGTACTCGTCGGGCGAGGCGAAATACGGCGGAGCGCCCGCCACCGGCCAACGCCGCCACAGCACGCTGCGCCAGCTCGCATAGCCGGTGTCACAACTGCGGTACACCGCCGAATTCGCTGACAGCGCAAGCAGTGTCGGCAACCACGGCCGCAGCCAATTGCTCGCGTGGACGGCGGCCGCCCGATCGGGAACCTCGACATGCACATGAGCGCCGCAGATGCCCTGCTCGTGTGCGACCATCCCGAACCGCTCACCGATCTGCTTGTACCGCGGGGTGTCGGTGACCGGGAACTCGT